>JBMDXL010000129.1:0-5707 GCA_048594465.1 Microlunatus sp.
AGATCCCTGACGGCCTGGACCGCAACGACCCGATCGTGCAGATGATGCTCAGCACCGAGCGCGGCAGACAGGTGCTGAAGAGGTTGTCCGACAACGACATCCCGATCGTGATCGACCCCGGCGCCCAGGGCGCCTTCTGGAACGGGTCGGAGATCGTCCTGGGTCCGGGCTACGACAACGCGGCCGTCCTGGTGCACGAGGCCAACCACGCGCGCTACACCGTGGAGGGCCGGCACGCGGAGGTGTCCAACCCGGACCGGAACGCGTACGTGCACGGGGCGATCGACGAGGAGGTCGACGGCACGGTGCAGCAGATCCTGTCGGCCCACGAGTTCCGCAATGCCGGTGCGAACCTCGGCAGCCAGCCCGGTGAACCCGAGTACAACGCCGCCTACCAGCAGGTGATCCGGAACGGTGGCAGCCAGGCGGACGCGCAACACGCCGGCTATCAGGCGGTGAGCGACTTGTTCTACAACGGTGGCATGGTGACGTCCACGAACCGCCAGCCCTATCCGGACTACTACGGCAGCTACTGGGACAGCGAGCACTGATGAGGGACCTGTGGAACTTCTCTCCCGACCGACCACGTTGCACGAGTGTGTCGTCACCGTCTCGACGGGCTCAGGGGGTGACCGCGCTCGTCGCGGTCACCCTGCTGCTCGCCCTGCCGGCGTGCACACCGGACCAGGCACCCACCTCGCCGCCCTCGAGCACTCCGAGCCCGTCCGTGTCCAGCTCGCCTGACGCCTCGGACGTCCGCGGCCGGCTGGCGGCGGGCCTGCAGGGCTCGAGCCCCGTGACCGCCCGGCTGATCAGCGACGCCAAGACGACGCTGACCCCGGTCCGGGCCTCCTGGCTGACGGGCTGGCAGATCTTCGACGCCGTGAACCAGACCCCGCCGCACCCGCGGCGGGTGTTCGTGGGTCTGGCGGACGGGGGCGAGGCGGTGATCCTCACCGGGCAGCCGGACGCGTTCTCGACGATGCTGCGGCAGGCCGGCGTGCAGGTCGACTCGGCGGCGGTGGCCGGCCAGGTGGCCATCGTGTTCCTGGACAGCACGAAGACGTTCACCACCCTCGTCTACCGGGTCGAGTCCGCTGACGACATCGGCTGGCGGCCGACCCTCACCGCCGCGGAGCAGGAGAAGCGCGACGCCGTCCTGGCTGAGGTCGGCGACCGGATCAGTCCGGCTGAGGCGGAGAAGTCCGGCACCGGTTGGACGGTGCAGTCCTGGACGGTGACCGGAACCGATCTGGTCCGGCACGAGACGACCATCGGCGCCGACGGGGCGGTCACCGACCGGACCGAGATCGTCGCCTCCGACCTGCCCGTCCCCGCCTCGCGCTGAGTCTTCTGCGGACAGTCGCACGGTCCCTGGCAGCTCCTGTGGACCGAGGGTCCGTACGCGGGCGAGACCGCACAGTCGGAGCTCGTCCGACCCGTGGGCGGCTGCGCCACGCGCTGGTCCGTGAGGCTCGACCCTCTCGCCCGTGGACGAGAGTGGCGTGTCCCGGGCCGTACGGTGCCGGACACGCCGTCCGTGGACGGAAAGTGCTCAGTCCCGGAGCCCACCAACCTGGAAAAGTCGTTCGTGGATGGGACATGCTCTGTGCCAGGGCCGGTGAACCCGGAAATGCCGTCTGTGGACGATAATTGGCTGGGTATCCAGAGCCCGCTAACCCGGATATGTCGTCCGTGGGGGGAAAGCCCGGGGGGTCCGGGCGGGCGATCAGGCCACGCACTCCGGGAAGTCGACGGGGGAGCGGACGCCGTCGGCTCCCGGCACCCCGAGGTAGCTGGCCGACTCGGCCTTGGTCTCGGAGGTCTCCAGGCTGAAGTCGACCCCGAACGCCACCCCGACCTTCACCTCGGCGGCGAAACCGGTCTTGTCGGAGACGTTGCTGTACTCCACGTTGCTCACCGTGCCGTTGGTGTACATGAGGTTCTGGAACGGGTCCCCGTCGACCAGACGATCGGGGTAGAGGGTCCCGGGGGAGACAGCACCACCCGACTCCTGGGCCGAGAGCCAGGCCTGCACGAGGGTGCGCTGGTCGGCGGTCGTGACGTCCAGCGACGTGGTGGTCACGGTCAGGGTGCCGTCGGAACCCGAGCTCGACGCACTGCCGCCCAGGTCCTTCTGGCCGGAGCTGACCGTGCCGGTGGCCTTGCCCTCCCGGGTGGTGACGAGGCCGACCCGGATGATCTCCCCGTCGGCGTTGCGGGTGATGGCCATGCTGGTGCCGAGGACGCCCTTGAGCTCCCCGGCCAACGGTCCGAGGGTGCCGCTGGCTTCGCCGAACGTCTCCCCGGTGGTGGTCCAGGTGGTGTTGCCGGAGTCGTCGTCGGTGATCTTGGTCCACTTGTTGCTGCCGCCGAACTTCACACCGGCGTTGGCCAGGTTCAGGTTGGGCACCCCGGAGCCCTGGCTCCCGGAACCCGAACCGGAGCTGGAGTTCTCGAACGGGAGACTGAGCCCGACCTTGCCACCGACGTCGCCCTTCACCTCGAAGGAGCTGACGTGCAGGCTCGGCGGCTTGGGTGGGTCGGTGAAGCCGCCGCTGATCAAGATCCCGAGGGAGTAGCCGCCGGTGTCGTCGTGGCGGATCATCTCCTGCTCCATCAGGTACTTGTCGAGCTGCTCACGCATCGACGCCGCCTCGCCGGCGTCCTTGAACACCCAGGTGCTGCCGTAGTCGACCTGGAAACCGCCCCCGAAGTCGACCTTGGCGCCGGCCTCCAGCTCGCCGACGTCGAGCTTGCCGCCCACCCCGGTGGTGAGCCCGATCGAGGCGCCGTCGGTGGCGGTGTAGGTGACGGTCCCGTCGCTGTACGTCGTCTCCACGAAGCCGGCGTTCTCGCCGAACTCCAGGAACGCGATCTTCACCACCGAGTTGACCTTCTCGGACTTGTCTCCCAGCTTGCACTTGGCGGGCTTGGGGTCGAAGGGCGGCTGCTCGGTCGGGGGAGTGGACGTCTCGGAGCCGCCGCAGGAGCCTTCGCCGCCGACCGCGGTCATGATCGTGCAGAGCACCCGGCCGGCGTACGCCTGGATGTTCGCGCCCTGCACGCCGAGCACGATGGCGGCGATGACGAGTGCGGCGATGCCCCAGGCCGCCGCGACCTCCACCATGGCCGCGCCTGCCGCGGGCCGAGAACGCAGCGCCCTCCAGCGGGTCAGCATGTCTGGTCCGTCCTGTCGTCGGTGTCCCGGCGACCCTAGCCGGGCACCGAGTCCGCGACATGGGCCCGAGGACCCAAACCCGGGCCCGATCTCAGCGGGTGGCACCGGTCCCGGTCCGGACCCCGTCGGTCGCGCGACGAGGTCACTTGAGGACGGGCTCGAGCTCCATCGAGTCGAGGATCCGGCGCTCGAGATCGGCGTCGAACTGGGGCTGCAGCACCGAGACGGCGACCGACTGCGGGTACGGCCAGTGCGCGGCCACGAACCACTCGCCCGAGAGCTGGGAGCCCGCGTTGTCGGTGATCGTGAACCGGGTCACCCGTCCCGTGGTGGCGCCCTTGATCTCCACGTCGCGGCTCTCCACGATCTGGAAGTCCTTCAGCCCGACCTGAGCCTGTCCGACGAGCGTGCCCATGGCGGCGGCCGCGGTCGGGTACTCGCCGAAGTCGCCGGAGACCTGCAGCTGCTCCACCGAGTCCGGGGCCAGCCGGAAGCCCTGGGACCAGGGAGCCTCCACCGACATCTCGGTCGACCAGGTGGCCGGCCGGTCGATCCTCAGCTTGCCCACGGTGACCTCGGTGTAGCTCGCCGCCTCCGGGTCCGAGCAGCCCGGCAGCAGGCCGAGTGCGAGGACCAGGGACAGCACCGCGGCCAGCCGCCAGGTCGGTCGCCGGCGGCGGTCCGTCGGTTCGGTCCGGCTTCTGCGTCGCATGGCGGATGAGGCTACCCGTCGCCGGAGCCTGATCGGATCGCCCGTGGCGGACCCGGTCGCGTGTTAGTGTCCGGCCCTGGCGGCCGGTCGTGGGAGACCCCCGACGCCGCACCTGCTCTCTTCGTCAGGGGATCGCCTGTGGACATCGCGGTGGCCGGCTCGTCCGGTCTCGACACCGTGCTCGGCGTCGGTCCCGGACCGACCGCCTTGCTGACGGCACTCCCGGCGCGTCCCGCCGCCCACGTCCTGGTGCTGGCGCCGCGTCACCTCGAACGGCGTACGCGGGAACAGGCTCACGTGGTGGTGGCGAGCCATCCCACGGTCCGGGTGGGTGTGCTCGTGCTCGACCACCACGCGCTGGCACTCAGCCTCATCGGGGCCGCCGTGGAGGCGCTGCGGGACACCGAGGCCGGCTGGTCCGAGCCCGGCGCGGCCGTCCAGCTCGTCGGCCAGGCGTCGGCCCGGTCACGCAGCCTCGTCTGGCACCCCCGGGTGCTCGGTCTGCGCCACCCGGTGCCCTCGCTGGCCCAGTCGGCCGCCAGCCTCGTGCGGGCGGGTGGTTACCTCGTGGAGCTCGGCAGCGACACCGGTCCCAGTCGTGGGGCGGCGGGGTTCGCGCCCGACGGCGGGGAGCAGCTGTACGCCGGCGCGGAGCCGCCGACCCTGCTGCGCAAGCAGCTCGGGGAGACCGAGGCGCGGGTGGTCCCGGTCGTCTCCGAGTCCGACGCCCCGTACCGCACCCGTCGTTCGGTCGAGCTCTGCGGTCTGGCCGGACCGGCCTGGCCCCCCCTGGCTCAGATCGACTGCGACAGCTGCGGCGCGACCCGGCCGCCGTCGGGCTGCCTGTTCTGTGGCACCGGCTCCTCGGCGCGTCCGTCCCCGGCTCCGGTCCCCACCGCTGCCGTCGGCGTCTGACGTCCTCTCCCGGGCCCGGCTGAGCGGCTGCCCCCCGGTCGGTCACAGCTCACCGTGCGCCGATCGGGTGCGCCACAGCAGGGTCGTGACCGCCGACTGCACGGCCACCACGATGACAGCGCCGACGACCCAGACCAGCACCGACGGCGAGCTCCCCTCGGGCAGCCTGATCTCGACCAGGAGCCGCAGGACCAGGAAGGCCGCGAGGGCGTACGCCCCCGCCAGCAGGACCGCCGTTCGCCGCTCGTCCTCCGGGGGGGTGGCGAAGCGGCCGACCGCGGCCCCGGCGACCGCTCCCATTCCCACCAGCACCAGACCCGACACCCACGGCAGATCGATCACCCGGCCACCGAGCAGCAGCAGCGGGAGGTAGCCGAGGAAGGCCCCGACCACCTGCGCCGGCAGGACCAGCACGGTGAGCCGGAGAGCGAGTGCCCGCCATCCGTCCCGACGGCTCGGTCCGGCTCCGACGGTGTGCGGGGATGAGGTCACGGCCAGAAGTCTCTCGCGCGGTCGGGCCAGACGCCGCGACCGGCCGCCGCGGGTGCCTCGTCACCCGGTCCGGGCCGGGTCGGGCGGCCGCGGCGCCGGGAGGGCGGCCGCTCGACCGGTGGAGCCGGGGTCAGGACAGCTCGTCGAGCTCCGTCAGGGCCCGGGCCGCCCGGAAGTACTTGTTGCGGCCCAGGTCGCCGACCGTCTTGATGTTGAACGCCTGCTGGAGAGCGGTGGCGTCGGCCTCGGAGACACCGGCGAGTGCGCCGACCGGGGCGGCCAGCACCTCGTCGAGGCTCTTGTCCTCCCAGCTCTTGTCCAGCAGCTTGGCGAGATCAGCGGTGACAGCCATGAGAACTCCCTCGGTTGGTTTTCTTCGTCATGCGGACAACCGACACCCTAGGACG
>JBMDXL010000013.1:0-1930 GCA_048594465.1 Microlunatus sp.
ACGGCTGTTTGGAGACCCTCAGCTGGGCAGCGCCCGCTGCTGCCGCGTTGACTGGGACCTGCACGCCGTTGTCCTGGACTCGCTACCGCCACGGCGTCGCGTGACGCGGCCTGAATCCCGCGGAGGTCGGGGTCGTCAGCTCAGGCCGACAGCACCGCCCGATGCCGAGCTCACACCCGTGTCGGTGCGCCCGGACGACCCGGGGGTCCGGTGGATGACCGAGTTGGGCCTACGTCAGGGTCGTGAGCAGCAGCAGGGTCAGCAGGCTGATCTCGACCAGCGCCCCGAGCACGTCGCCGGTGATGCCGCCGAACCGACGGACGGCCCGCCGCACGATCCCGTACGCGATCAGGGCGGCGACTGGCGCCGCCGCCACCCCGGCCCACCACGCACGGCCCGCCGCCGCCGTCGACGTCGCCACCGCCACCGCGGTGATCACCCCACCGGCGAGCAGCACAGGCGGGGCGACGGTGCCGGCCACCGTGGCGCCGAGACCGCCGGGTCGGGCGGCCGGGACCCCGGCCCGACAGCCGACGAGGAGGGCCACCCGGGAGGCGGCGATGACGACGACCAGGAGCCCGGCCCCCCGGGTCGACTCGAGCAGCGCGGACGCCGCGACGGCCTGTCCACCGAGCACGAGCAGCAGGGCGACCACGCCCATCGGGCCGACGTCACCGCGCCGCATGATGGCCAGCGCGCCCTCGGCGTCGCGGCCCGAGCCGAGCCCGTCCACGGTGTCGGCCAGCCCGTCCAGGTGCAGCGCGCGGGTGCCGACAGCCAGCACACCGACCACGACCAACCCGGCGAGCAACGGCGGCCAGGAGCTCAGAGCCGCCAACCGGCCCGCCCCGGCGGCCAGCACCGCCAGCGGCAGCACGGCCAACGGGGCCAGGGTCATCGCCCGCCCCGCGGTGACCCGGTCCACGCCGTCCGGCGGACGGACCGGGAGGACCGTGAGGGTCCCGACCGCCAACCGCCAGGCCGAGACCCAGCTCACGCGAGATCGGACAGCAGGGCCATGTCCGACAGCAGCAGTGCGGCCGACCGCACCAGCGGCACCGCGGCGACGGCCCCGCTGCCCTCACCCAGCCGCAAGCCGAGATCGAGCAGCGGCACCAGGCCCAGCTTGTCCACCGCCAGCTGCTGGGCCGGCTCGGTCGACCGGTGCCCGGCGGCCCACCAGGCCACGCAGCCCGGCGCCAGGTCCTCGGACACCGAGGCCTCGGCGAGGGCGACGACCCCGTCGAGCAGCACCGGCACCCCGGCACCGGCCGCGGCGACCAGGAAGCCCACACCGGCGGCCAGGTCCGCCGACCCGAGGGCCGTCAGCCGGGTCACCGGGTCGGCCGTCCGGCCGCCCGCCCGATCGAGCGCCCGCTGGATCAGGACCGTCTTGGCGGTGAGCGCGTCGTCGCCGATCCCGGTGCCCCGGCCGGTCACCTCGGCGGCCGGGACGGCGAAGGTGGCGGCGATCAGGGCGGCCGCGGGGGTCGTGTTGCCGATCCCCATGTCGCCGAGGATCAGCAGATCCGCCCCGGCGGCGATCTCCTCGGCCGCGATGGCGGCCCCGGCGGCCAAGGCCCGCTCGGTCTCGACCGGACTCAGCGCGTCCTCGCGGTCGATGGCGCCGGAGGACCGGCGGACCTTGTAGGCGCCGACCGCCGCCGGTAGCCCGGTCAGGTCGGCGTCCACCCCGAGGTCCAGCACTCGTACGGACACGTCGTGCTGCCGGGCCAGGACGCTGACCCCGGCGACTCCGGTCACGAAGGCGCCGACCATGGCGGCGGTCACCGCGCGGGGATCGGCCGAGACCCCGGAGACGCCGGCTGTCACGCCGTGAACACCGGCCATCTCCCCAGCGCGTACGCGGGCGGGCGGCGGGGCCGGGCATACGCCGGCACAGGTCGACCACCAGACGGCGAGGTCCTCG
>JBMDXL010000130.1:0-8619 GCA_048594465.1 Microlunatus sp.
CTGGTCGCCGATCGCCCAGGGCGGCGTGCTCGACGACCCGACCATCGTGACCATCGCCGAGCGGGTGGGCCGGACCCCGGCCCAGGTCACTCTGCGCTGGCACGTCCAGCGCGGCGACATCGTCTTCCCCAAGTCGGTCACCGAGTCGCGCGTCCGGGAGAACTTCGCCCTGTTCGACTTCGAGCTGACCGACGCCGACGTGGCGGCGATCAGCGCGCTCAACAAGGACGAGCGGACCGGACCGGATCCGGACGTCTTCGACCGGGTGCCCTGCGCTCCGCCCGGGGAGGCGCTCGGGCCGCCGGGTCACCCGGCCCGGCGGCCCGCCACGACGGTGGCGCGGTCGGCCGCCCGACGGCCGGCCTCCCACCCGCGCCGGTCGTAGCTGCGGGTCGACGACATCTCGCGGGTGTGGGGAAAGAGCCGTTGCAGCGTCGCGTCGACGGCGTCCTGCTGCCGTCGCAGCACCGGGACGAGCTCCGCACCGTACGACGCGGTCGTCTCCGCATCGGCGACACTCAGCCGCTCTCCGATGCGGACGGCGTACGCGGTGAGGAACGCCCGGCGGAACCGCGGGGAGCGGTCGAACGAGCCGGGATCGGCGGTCCCGGCCTCGGCCATGGCCCGGGTGGACTGGATCAGCAACGACACGAACAGCAGCTCGACCTGGTCGACGTCCACGGGGGTGCCCACCACGGTGGCCAGGGCGAGCTCCTCGGCCCAGACCACCCGGGTGCGGTTCGCCCGGCCCACCGCGGACAGCAGGTGCACCTTCTCCGAGGGATAAGGGCTGTCGATCAGCACCCGGTGGCTGACCACCTCGACGTCGTCGAGATCGCCTGCGTGCAGCAGGGCCTCGTCGATCGCGTGCCGGGTCATCATGGCCTGCGCCTTGGCCGACAGCGCCTCGGCCTCGGCGGCGAACTCGGTCGACTCCGCCTTGGCCAGCAGCGCCCGGATGGTGGCCAGCACCTTGTCCCGGGTCGGTCCGGGCGGTGCCGCCGGCGCCGGGGGTGCAGAACCGGGTGGCGTCGGTCGGGGTGGGGCGGACGCCGTCGCGGCGCTCGGGTCCGGGCCGGTCCTCCAGGCCGACGGTGGCGGCTGCGTCGGGGTCAGCGCGGGCAGCTCCCCCAGCCGCACCAGCAGGCGGAGGGCGCTGGTCCAGGCCGTGAGTGACGGCACCCCGGCCGCGGTGAGCCGGTCGACCACCGACCACTCGGTCCCGGTCGGCCAGCGTCCGAGATCGGCGGCCGCGGCGTGGTCGGCCGCGGTGTCGAGCTGCTCCCGCCAGGCCCGGGGTGCCGCGGCGGCGCGACCCGACCGACGCACCTGCTCGACGGCGACGTCCGCGGCCAGGGCGGACGCCCAGCGGTCCACCCGCCCGGCGACGTGCAGCAGATCCCGCGGTTGCCAGCCGTGCTCGAAGAGCCGACCGGTGGTGACCAGCAGATGGCCGGTGAGGAGGTCGTCGGTGGTCCCCAGCAGGTGGGTCGACAGCCCGCTCAGCTCACGCCCCAGCACCCGTCCGAAGGTGGTGTGGTTGGTGGTGACCCGGGCCCAGGACACCAGCCGGGCCAGCAGCGCATCGGCCCGCTCCCCCACGTCCCCGTCCACCGCCGGCTCTGCGCCCGCGGGTCGCGGAGCCGAGGCGCCGGGGGTCGCCCCGCTGCGTCCGTGATGCTCTCGGCCGGCTCGTCGGCGGCGGCTGGTGCGTCCCATGACCACCACTCAACCAGCAGCCACCGACACCGCGCCCGCCCGGCGGGACCACGGCTGACGCGGGTCGAGCGGCGGGCTCGGGCACGATCCGGGTGTCGAGCGCGCGACGCCGGGTGGCCTACGTCTTGGCGTTCCGCGCCCAGGCCAGGCAGTAGACGCCGAAGGCGGCGAAGCCGAGCGCCACGGCCAGCAGCAGCACGGTGCCGAACGGCTGGTCGCGCAGGGTGCTCAGGGCGGCGTCCATCCCGCCCGCCTTCTTCGGGTCGTGGCGGGCGGCGGCCCAGCCGAACAGCACGCCCACCAGACCGAGGGCGACACCCTTCGCGATCCAGCCCAGCGTGCCGAGGACGACCACGCCGCGACTCACCCCGCCCGCCAGGTCGCGGCTGACGAACTTCTGCCTGACACCCTTGACGATCTGGCTGATGCCCACGGCCAGCACCGTCAGGCCGACCGCCACCAGCAGCACCCGTCCGAACGGCAGGGCCATCAGCCGGGCCGACAGCGTCTCCTCCGCCTCACCGGAGCCGGAGCTGCTGCCGGCACCCGCGGCGATCCGGACGGCGGTGACGCCGAGGACCAGGTAGACGACGGCCTTGCCGGCGGCTCGACCGCGGTTCTTCACCTGGTCCTTGGCGTCGGCGCCGGGTCGGCCGCCGATCGCCTCGAGGATCTGCCACAGGACCAGCGTGAGCAGCCCCGCCGCCATCACCCACAGCAGGGCCTGACCGAAGGGTTGCTTGCCCAGCTGCTGCAGGGCGCCACTGGTCGAGGCGTCGCCTCCGTTGCCCAGGGCGACCCGGGCCGAGATCCAGGCGAGGACCACGTGCACGATCCCGTAGCTCACCAGGCCCACCTTGATCAGGACCTGGTAACCATGACGGCTGGCGAGCTCGGCGGAAGGCACGCGCCCATCCGACTACGCGCTCGGCCCGGCGTCAATCTCCGCGACGCCGACGTCAGTGGTCCGTGGCGGCGTCCCGGCCCAGTCGGACCACGGTGAAGCGCAGGAAGAACTGCACCAGGGGTCCGATGGCCAGGGCGTAGAGGACGGTGCCGACCCCGATGGTGCCGCCCAGCAGCACGCCGACCAGCAGCACCGTCAGCTCGATCCCGATCCGCACCAGTCGCAGGCTGCGACCGGTCCGCCGGGCAAGACCCGTCATCAGACCGTCGCGGGGTCCGGGCCCGAGCTGGCTGCCGATGTAGATCGCTCCGGCCAGCCCGTTCAGCACCACGGCGGCGGTCATCATCACGATCTGCACCGGCAGCTGGTCCGGGGCCGGGATCAGCCAGAGACCGAGGTCGGCGGCCACGCCGATCACCACCACGTTGCTCACCGTGCCCAGGCCGGGCTTCTGCCGCAGCGGGATCCACAGCAGCAGCACCAGCGCGCCGACCACGATGGTCACGGTTCCGAAGCTCAGCGGGAGGTAGTGGCTGAGCCCCTGGTGCAGGACGTCCCACGGGTCCAGACCGAGTCCGGCGCGCACGAGCAGCGCCATCGACAGGCCGTAGAGCACGAGGCCGCCGAGCAGCTGCGGCAGCCGGCGACCGAGGCGGCCCGCGCGGAGCTGGGCCACGGGGCCGAGGGTGGTCAGGCCGCTGCGCAGGGTCGTCGTGCTCACGGTCTCAGCATCACCCGCGGCGTGGCGTACAGAGTAGAGCCACTGCGGACAAAGTGGCTCTTTTCGTGGAGCCACTCTGTCCCAAGTGGCTCTTTGTCGTCATCATCGGGACATGACCATCAGCCGCGTGACCGCCCTGCAGCTCGCGCGCCTGCTGGGCGAGCAGCCGCTGCAGCACCCGCGCTACGAGGACCTGGCCGCGCGGATCCGGATGCTGTTGGTGGACGGACGTCTGCCCGTCGGCACCCGGCTCCCCAGCGAGCGTGGGCTGGCCGATGCCCTGCACTCCAGTCGCACCACGGTGGCCGCGGCGTACGCCCGGCTCCGCGACGCCGGCTTCGTCGAGGCCCGTCGCGGGTCCGGTCATGTCACGGCCGGTGTCGTCGGGTTGCCGACCACGATGGTCGCCTCCCCGGTCCCTCAGGGCGTCCTCGGTCTCACCTTCGCGGCCGGCCCGGCGCCGACCCAGGTGGGCGCCGCCTTCGAGCGGGCGGTCGGCCGGATCGCCCCCCTGCTGGCCGGACCCGGCTACCTGCCCGAGGGGCTGCCGGAGCTCCGGGCCCGGATCGCCGACCGGTACGCGGCCCGTGGGCTGCCGACCCGGCCGGACCAGATCGTGGTCACCTCCGGGGCGGTGGCCGCTCTGAACGTGGTGCTGCGGGCCGTGCTGACCACGGGCGACCGGGTGGTCTGCGAGTCACCGACCTACCCGGGGGCGGTCGACGCGATCCAGCGGGCCGGCGGGCGCGGGGTGTCCTGGCCGCTCACCGCCGACGGCTGGGACCTGGACCGGCTGGAGGTGCTGCTGCGCCAGACGGCGCCCCGGTTGGCGTACCTGATCCCCGACGACCACAACCCGACCGGGCGGCTGATGTCAGCCGACGAGCGTGCGAGCACCGCCCGGCTGCTGCGCCGCCACGGGGTGCTCCCGGTGATCGACGAGACCACCTCCGAGCTGCGACTGGAGGGTCCGACCGAGGCGCTGTTCGCGGCGCCCGCCGCCGAGGCGGTGACGATCGGCTCGGCCAGCAAGGCCTACTGGGGTGGTCTGCGGATCGGCTGGATCCGGGCGCCCCGGGACCTGGTCCGACCCCTGGTCGAGCAGCGGGCGATCCTCGATCTCGCGTCGCCGGTGTTCGAGCAGCTGGTGCTGGCCGACCTCCTGACCGACCCCGAGGCGCTGCTGGCCGACCAGCGCGGACGCCTGCTGGGGCAGCGGGACCGGCTGCTCGCCGACCTGTCCGAGCGGCTGCCGGAGTGGCGGATCCGCACCCCGCCCGGAGGGCTGGTGCTGTGGGCCGAGCTGCCGACGGAGTCCTCCACCCGGCTGGCCATGGCCGCCGAGCGCCACGGTGTGCTGGTCACCCCGGGGCCACGGTTCTTCCTCGGTGGCGGCGGCGAGCGACACCTGCGGCTCCCCTACACCCAGCCCACCGACGTGGCCGCACGGGCGGTGGACCGCCTGGCCTCGGCCTGGGCCGACCATGCGCGTGACCCGCGCCCGGCCTCCCCCTGGCTGACCCTGACCGCCTGACCGCATGACCGCATGACCGCATGACCGGACGGGGGCGGCCCCGGCGGTCGGCAGCGCGTCAGTCGGTCGACGGGGCGGCTGCCGCCTTCTTGGCCGCCTTCAGGGCCCGCTTGGTGTCCCGCACCCGCTGCAGCGACTCGTCGTCGACGATGTCGGCCACGGACCGGAAGACGCCCTCCTCGCCGAACGGGGCGGCGGCGTCGCGCCAGCCGAGCGGGGTCACCCCGCGCTGCTTGCCCAGCAGCGCGGTGAAGATGGTCGCCTTCTCCTCCCCGAACCCGGGCAGCGACATCACAGCTGCCTTGACCTTGTCACCGCTGGCGGCCTCGGCCCACACCTTCTCGGCCTGCCCGTCGTAGGACTCGACCAGGGTGCGACAGACCTGGTGGACGCGCTTGCCCATCGAGCCGGGGAACCGGTGGATGGCCGGCTTGGCCGCGCAGAGGGCCACGAACTCATCCTCGGGCATCGCGGCGATGGCGCCCACGTCGAAGCGGCCGCCCATCCGCTCGGCGATCACCGCGGGTCCCGCGAACGCCTTCTCCATCGGCACCTGCTGGTCCAGCACCATCCCGATCAGCAGGGCGTTGAGGTCGGCGTCCAGGAGAGCGTCGGCGGTCGGGTTGCCGGTCAGGTAGGTGGCCATGGCGCCATTGTGACGCAGGCCCCCGACCGGGACCTTCGGCCCTGGTCACGTCCGGCTCGGGCCGCTAGCCTGCCGTAACGGCTCAAGGAGGTCTGTCATGCGTATCCGCGACATTCTCCAGACCAAGGGATCCGACGTGGTGGTGATCGCCCCGGACTCCTCGGTGCGCGACCTGGTGGCGCTCCTGCGACACCACAACCTCGGGGCGGTGATCGTCTCGACCGACGGCACCACGATGGTCGGCATCGTCTCCGAGCGGGACGTCGTCCGCCGGCTCGCCACCGACGCCGACGTGCTGTCCGCCCGCGTGGCCGACGTGATGACCGAGGTGGTGCACACCTGCCGCCCGGAGGACTCGGTCGACTCGCTGATGGCGACCATGACCGACCACCGCATCCGCCACCTCCCGGTGTTGGACGCCGACGGCCACCTCGGGGGCATCGTCAGCATCGGCGACGTCGTGAAGTCCACCATCACCGAGCTCCAGTACGAGCGCGACCGCCTCCAGGAGTACGTCAGCTCCTAGCCTCGACAGGCACCGGGGCGCGTGGTGAATTGACACGCCAGCGACACCACTTCTACGTTGAGAGCGCTCTCACCGAGCGACGGGGTTCGACGACGAACGCATTGGAGTGGTCCTGATGGCCGAACGCCGGTTCGACGACAGCTTCCTCTTCGGGGCGGCGACCGCGGCCTTCCAGATCGAGGGGGCGAACCACACCGACGGTCGCACCGACTCGATCTGGGACGTCTTCTGCCGCGTCGACGGGGCGGTGATCAACGGCGACGACGGCTCGGTGGCCTGCGACCACTACCACCGTCACCGTGACGACGTGGCCCTGATGGCGTCTCTCGGGCTGCAGAGCTACCGCTTCTCCACCTCCTGGGCCCGGGTCCAGCCCGACGCCCGGGCGGCCAACCCGAAGGGTCTGGACTTCTACTCCCGCCTGGTCGACGAGCTGCTGGAGCGAGACATCCTCCCCTGGCTGACGCTCTACCACTGGGACCTGCCGCAGACCCTGCAGGACGACGGCGGCTGGGCCAACCGGGACACCGCCTACCGCTTCGCCGACTACGCGCAGCTGGTCCACGACCGGCTCGGTGACCGGGTCCGGGTCTGGACCACCCTGAACGAGCCGTGGTGCTCGGCCTTCCTCGGATACGCCGCGGGGATGCACGCTCCCGGCCTCCAGGACGCGGGCCAGAGCCTGGCCGCCGCCCACCACCTGATGCTCGGTCACGGGCTGGTGGTCCAGCAGCTGCGGGCCGCCGACCCGGAGCTGCGTCTCGGGCTGACCCTCAACCTCACCCCGTTCAGTCCCGCCGACCCGCACGCCCCTGCCGACCTGGAGGCCGTACGCCAGCTCGACGGGCAGGCCAACCGGATCTTCCTGGACCCGCTCTTCCGCGGGGCCTACCCCGACGACGTGCTGGACGACGTGGCCGGTCTGGGGCTGGAGACCGCTATCCACGACGGCGACCTGGCGATCATCTCGACCCCCGTCGACGTGCTCGGGGTGAACTACTACCAGGACGCGGTGGTCAGCGGGACGCCGACCGGGCCGGTCACCGCCACCGAGGCCCCGACCGACCGACCCACCGGGTCGCCGTTCCCTGCGGTGCACGACGCCTACCCGGTCGAGCAGGACCTGCCGCGCACCGACATGGGCTGGGTCATCTCCCCCGACGGACTGCGCCGGCTGCTGCACCGCGTCCACGCCGAGTACGCCGCACCGTCCGGCACCGACCTCTACGTGACCGAGAACGGTGTCGCATGCGCCGACCAGGTGGCGCGCGACGGCAGCGTGGCCGACGCCGACCGGGTCGCCTACCTGCGTGCCCACCTGGAGGCGGTGCACCGGGCCATCGCCGAGGGGGTGCCGGTGAAGGGCTACTTCTACTGGTCGCTGATGGACAACTTCGAGTGGGCCTGGGGCTACGCCAAGCGCTTCGGCATCGTGGCCGTCGACTACGCGACCCAGCGGCGTACGGTCAAGGCCTCGGGCTGGGAGTACGCCAACATCATCGCCGCCCGCAGTCTCGACCACAGCGAGGCTGCGGCGGAGGTAGGACAGAGGTAGACCGGGTGCCTGTGCAGGAGGCAGTGTCCATGACCGACAGCGACCACCACGCGATCGACGCCGAGACCACCATCCCCCGGTCCCGGCTGGCCGGGCCCGCGACCCTGGAGCAGGTGGCGGCGGAGTCCGGGGTCAGCCGGAGCACCGTCTCCCGGGTGGTGAACGGCTCACCGAAGGTGCGGCCGGAGGTGGTGGAGGCCGTCAACGCCGCGATCGAGCGGCTCAACTACGTGCCCAACCGGGCGGCCCGCTCCCTGGCCAGCCGGCAGACCTACGCGATCGCCCTGCTGGTCCCCGAGCGGGTGATGACGTTCTTCAACGACCCGTTCTTCGCCTCGGTGGTGCAGGGCATCACGGCCGGGATGGACGACAGCGACTACATCCTGAACCTGCTCGTCTCCAGCTCCGACCCGACCCGCAAGACGCGCCGCTACCTGCGCGGCGGCAACGTGGACGGGGCGTTCGTGGTCTCCCACCACGCAGCCGACCACGACCTGGCCGAGCTGTGCGACATCATGCCGGTGGTCTTCGGCGGTCGGCCGTCGCTGGTCGACCTGCAGACGGCGCACTACGTCGACATCGACAACGTCCAGGGTGCCCGGACCGCGGTGGAGCACCTGGTCACCTCCGGGCGCCGTCGGATCGCCACCATCACCGGGCCGGACGACATGCTGGCCGCGGTGGACCGGCGGACGGGCTGGCGGGACGCGCTGCGGGCCGCCGGTCTGCCCGACGACGCGGTCGCCGCGGGTGACTTCACCGAGGACAGCGGGGCGGCGGCCATGCGGACCCTGCTGGGCTGCCGGCCCGATCTCGACGCCGTCTTCGTGGCCAACGACCTGATGGCCCGCGGTGCCCTCCGGGTGCTGTCCGACGCCGGCCGTACGGTTCCCGGCGACGTGGCCGTGGTGGGCTACGACGACTCGCCGGCGGCCACCGCGATGCGACCGGAGCTGACCACGGTGGCGCAGCCGTCGGAGACGATGGGCCGCCGGATGGCCGAGCTGCTGC
>JBMDXL010000131.1:0-2223 GCA_048594465.1 Microlunatus sp.
GCAGCGTGAACAGGCTGTCGGTGTTGATGAAGATCAGCGGTGCCAGGAAGTCGTTCCACCGGCCCAGGAAGATGAAGATGCCCAGGGCCACCATCGGCGTCTTGAGCAGGGGCAGGATCATCGTGAGGAAGATCTTGACCCGGCCCGCACCGTCGATGGCTGCCGCCTCCTCCAGCTCCAACGGGATACCACGGACGTACTGCCGCAGCAGGAAGACCCCGAAGGCGTTGAAGAGGGCGGGCGGCACGATCAGGGCCAGGTGCGTGTCGATCCAGCGGAGCTCTCCCAAGATCAGGTACTGCGGGATCACGATCAGCTGGAACGGCACCATCAAGGTGGCCAGGAAGATGCCGAACAGGAAGTTGTTGCCCGGGAACTTCATCCGGGCGAACGCGTACGCCGCCATCGCGCAGGTGATCAGGGAGATGACCGTGACCAACGTCGCGATGTAGAACGAGTTGATGAACGACGTGTAGAAGCTGCCGGTGCCGAAGGCGGTCTGGTAGTTCTGGATGGTCCAGGCCTGCGGCAGCAGCTTCGGCGGGGTGATGAAGATCTCGTCCAGCGGCTTGAAGGACGAGAAGATCATCCACAGGAACGGCAGGGCCATCAGGATCGACGCGATGGTCAAGAACAGGTGCAGCAGCACCCGACCCGGACGGAGTCCGCGCTTGTTGGCCGGCGGGTCCACCGACTCCTCGCGGGCCGTCGCTTCGACGGCCTGGACGGTGAGGTTGTTCTGGAGAGTCATTCTGTGTAGTGGACCCATCTCTTCTGGGCGAGCAGCTGGAGACCAGTGACCGCCAACAGGATCAGGAAGAGGATCATCGCCAGAGCAGCACCGCGTCCGAAGTTGAACTCTCGGAAGGCGATCTGGACGATCTCGTACACGATGGTGCGCGCGTACGCCGGAGCCGTTGTCTCGTAGAAGAAGTAGATGTAGTCGAACACCTGGAACGAGCCGATGATGCCGGTGATCGAGAGGAACAGGATCGTCGGCGACAGCAGCGGGATGGTGATCTTCCGCATCTTCTGGAACTCCGAGGCCCCGTCGATGTCGGCCGCCTCGTAGAGCGCCCGCGGGACGTTCTCGATGCCGGCCATGAACATGACGACCTGGTAGCCGATGCCTTGCCAGACCGTGACGAACACGATGGCTGGGATGGCCGTCTTCGGATCCTGCAGCCAGTCCGGCAGGGTGATGCCGAGCTTGGTCGAGAAGAACCCGTTGAGCGGCGACAGCTCGGGGTTGAGGAGCCACAGCCAGATGGCCGACACCGCGATGGTCGAGGTGACCTGCGGCGCGAAGAAGGCCGTCCGGTAGACGCTCTTCATCTTCGCCGCCTTCTGCAGGAAGAAGGCAGCGAGGAAGCCTGAGACCAGCAGACCCGGCACCTGCAGGACGGTGAACCACAACGTGTTCACCATCGAGGTGCGCATCTGCGGATCGGTGAAGACCCAGGCGAAGTTGGCGAAGCCGGCGAAGGAGCGGGTGCCGAAGCCGTCCCAGTTGGAGAACGCCAGCACCACCGCGAAGATCAGCGGACCGATCATGAAGACCAGCAGACCGAGGAGCTGCGGCGCCAGGAACCCGTACGCGAGCAGGGTGTCCTTGCGGCGCCGGCCCGAGGCCGCCCGCCGCCGAGCGGCGGGCGACTCGTCCAGCACCGGCCGCACCTCAGTAGCGGCACTCACGACTAGCCTCCCGCGTTGATGAAGGCAGCCATCTTGGTGGCGAAGGTCTTGGCGTCGGCCCCGCCCTTGACCAGACCGTCGAACGTCGTCCCGAAGTTGGTGCCCACCTTGGCGCTGCGCGCGATCACCTCGGGCACGGCGTAGGCCTTGGCGGCCACCTCGGTGAAGTACTTCGCGTTGGCCGGCAGCCCACCCTCGAGGACGATGTCGTCCAGACCCGCCATCGACGGGACGGCGTTGCCACCGCCGGAGAGACGGGCCTTCTGGCCGTCGGCGTTGCAGTAGCGGCTGAGGAACTGCAGCGAGGCCTCCTTGTCCTTGGCTCCGGTCTGCACCCCCATGGCCGCGGTGTAGACGGCCACCGGCATGACGGTCTTGCCGTCCTCAGACGGCATCGGGGCGATGTCGTACTGGATGTTCTTCAGCTTGCGCAGGTTCGGCAGGATCCAGCGACCGTACTGGATGGAGGCCAGCTGGCCGCCGTAGAACAGCGCGTCCACGCCCTGGCCCTTGGGCAGCGTGCCGCCG
>JBMDXL010000132.1:0-4213 GCA_048594465.1 Microlunatus sp.
GTACGCGGCCCGGTCACCGGCAGCTCCAGCCGGAGGACGGCCCCGGTCGCGGGCGCGGGGCGGTTGGCCGCGGTGACCACCCCGCCGTGCCGGGTGGCGATCTCGCTGACCAGGGCCAGGCCGAGTCCGTAGTGGCGGCGGGCGGCCGAGCCGCCGGTGCCCCCCGCGACCGAGTCGCCGCCGGGCGTGCTCGTGCCGGGGTCGGCGGTCTCGGTGCGGTGGCCGGCGAACCGGGTGAACATCCGCGGCAGCACGTCCTGGCTGATGCCGGGGCCGTCGTCGCTGACCTCGATCACCACCGTGCGACCCTGCCGCCGGACCTCGACCTGCACCTGCGTGCGGGCGTGCCCGAGCGCGTTGTCGACCAGTGCGGTCACCGCCCGGCCGAGAGCTGTCGGGGCGCCGGCGGCCAGGGTGGCGTCCTGCGTCGTCGGCGCGAGAGTCAGGGCCAGTCCGGCCTCGGCCGCAGCCGCCTGGGCCGAGCCCACCGCCGCGGCCACCAGCGCCCCCAGGTCGACCGGCTCCTGGGGGACGGGCGTCCGGGTGTCGGCAGCCAGCAGCAGCTCCTCCAGGATGGCGGTGAGGGCGGCGGTGTCGGCCACGATGCCGTCGACGTCGCGGGTGATCAGCTGGTCTCTCGCGCCGGGCTCCACCGACCGGTCCGGGGGGTCCCCGCTCCCGCGGATGCGCCGGGCCAGCAGCTGGGCCCGGGTGCTGAGCAGGGTCAGCGGGGTGCGGAGCTCGTGACCGGCGTCGGCCACGAACCGCCGCTGCGACTCCAGCGCCTGGGCCATCGGCGACACCGCCCGGCGGGCCAGCACGACGGCCGCGAGCGAGGCCAGCACCACCCCGGCCCCGCCGGCCAGGATGAGTGCGCCGAGGATCCGCTCGCGCTCCTGGTGCTGGTCCAGCAGGCTGACCGCGACCTGGACCACCACGTCGTCCTGGGGCACGGTGGCGATCTCGTACGGTCCGGTGGACAGGTCCACCCGGCGGCGGTCCGTCACTCCGCTCTCGGCCACCTGCTCCATCAGCGCGACGTCGGGCAGTCCCGGCGGAAGCCGTTCGGACGAGGCCACCTCGCCGTCGTGCAGCACGGCGGTGAAGGTGCCGCCCTCCAGCCGCAGGCGCAGCCGCCGGGCGTCGTCGCCGTCGTCGTCCCCGCCCCGCCCGGGTCGACCGGCGGCGGCCCCGGTCACCGCGTCGTCGATCGTCTGCTCGAGCTGCCCGGCCTGACTGCGGACCACCGCGGCGAAGGCCACCGAGCTCACCACCAGCACGACGCCGATCAGCAGACCGGCGGTCTGCAGGCCGATCCGCCGTGCGGTGCGGCGCAGGTCGGCACCGGGTGAGGTCCCGGCCAGGCCGACGCTCACTCGGCGGCGCCCAGCTGGTAGCCGAGCCCTCGGACGGTGCGGATCGCGGAGCGGGCGAGCTTGCGACGCAGGTAGTGGACGTAGGTGTCGACCACGCCGTCGTCGTCGGCGTCGGGGAAGACGGCGGTGACCAGCTCCGCCCGGGTGAACACCCGGGTCGGCCGGCGGGCCAGCACGGCCAGCAGCGCGCACTCGCGTTCGGACAGGTACGTGCTCGACCCGCTCTCGTCGGTCACGGTCCGCGTCGACACCACCAGGCGGCCGCCGGGCACGGCCAGGTCGTCAGCGCGATCGTGGTGCCGTCGCAGCAGGGCCCGGAGCCGGGCCAGCAGCTCGTCGATGTCGAAGGGCTTGCTCAGGTAGTCCTCGGCACCGGCGTCCAGGCCGTCGACCCGGTCGCGGGCCAGTCCGAGGGCGGACAGCACCAGCACCGGGGTCAGCACCCCGCGGCCGCGCAGCCGGCCGAGCAGGTCGAGGCCCTCGATAGCCGGCAACCCGCGGTCCAGCACCATCACGTCGTAGCTGCGGGACAGGCCGAGGTGCAGACCTTGCTGCCCGTCGTACGCGAGGTCGACGGCGTAGCCGGCCGAGTCGAGGATCTCCTCCAGCATCCCGGCCAGGGAGCGGTCGTCCTCGACCAGCAGGAGCCGGGGCGACTCCCCCGGGGAGGCGTCGCCGACCAGGGGATGGGCCCGGGGTTGCCCGGCCGCGCCCCGCTGCTCTCTCATCGGGTCAGGATGCCGCACCGTCTGGTCAGCTGACGTCGGACCAGGCGGCTGTCGCGCCGCTGTGCCCGATCCGCACCACCTGGACCACGGTGCCGAGGGCGCCGACCACCGCGATCACCAGCACCAGCACGGTGAGCCAGCGCGGCAGGGCGGGCAGGCTCGGACGCAGACCCACGATCAGCGGCCAGCTGAGGCCCAGTGCCCCGACGGCCAGCACGATGACGAAGGGGAGCAGCTGGTCACCGAGCTGGGCGTGCCGCTCGATCAGCTCCGAGTGCGGCAGCGCGTGCTCCAGCGACTCGCCGCTGGAGGTGGTGAGGGGCACCAGGATCACCGCCAGGAGGCTGAGGGCCAGCGGCCCCCAGGAGGCCCAGCGGCGGAAGCGGGGCCAGAACGCAGCGAGCAGCACGGCCAGGGCGGCGGTCGGCACGATCACCACGGTGGCGTGCACGATCAGGGGGTGCAGGGGGAGGCCGAAGACGGTCATGTCCGACGATGCTGACGGACCAAGATCTGTGAATTCTTAGAACGCACAGGTCGGCCTCAGGCGGTCATGGGCTCGGGCACAGACGGCCGTGTCGCACCTCCCGGTCCCGCTCGCACTGATCCTCGTCTAAGAAAACTTCGGTGAACTCGTTCCAGCGAGAACGAGAGGACACCCCACGATGAGCAACCAGGACCTGCCGCAGCACAGCGGTTCCCGGTGGGAGCCGCCCGCCGGTCACCACCCGGGCGGCGCGCCGACCCCGGCCGTCGACCCGACCGGGCCGGCGACCGCGACGGGCGCCGCCGGCGAGGAGAAGAGCCGCCGACGCCGCGGTCCGCTCCTGGCGGTGCTCGCCACGGTCCTCACCCTGGGCGCCTCGACCGCCGGCATCGCGTACGTGCAGGCGGCTCAGTCGACCGACGCCCGCGAGCCGGCCGCCACCACCGGTGGGGTGCCGAGCGCGAGCGCCCCCGGGACCGACCGGGCCGGTGAGCGCGACGGGGACGGCGAGCGCGACGGCGACCGCGACGGTGACCGACGCTGGTCCGGCCCGCGGGGTGACGGTTCCCACGATGACGACGGTGATCACGGCGACCGCACCGGCAGCCGGGACGGCGATGACAGCGCGGACGCCGGCTCCGACGACGGGGAGTCCTGATGACCGACCTGCTCTCCCGGCCAGCCGCCCCACCGGCCGCCCCGCCGACGTGGGGACGTGACGCGGGCCACGACCGAGGCGTCCGCCTGGCGACCGGGGTCGCTCTGTGGCTGAGTCTGCTGCTGATCACCTACTGGTGGGTCGCCGACGGCGGCGTCACCGACCTGACCACCGGCTGGGAGACGGCGCTGACCTCGGTCGGCCGGCTCAGCGGGCTCTGGTCCGCGGATCTGCTGCTGGTGCAGGTGATCATGATGTCGCGGATCCCCCCGCTGGAGAACGCGTTCGGCCGGGACGAGCTGACCCGCAGCCACCGGGTGATCGGGTTCTCGTCCTTCGACCTGATGCTGCTCCACGTGATCACGATCATCGCCGGGTACGCCGGCGCGCGCTGGTCGCTGGTGCCGGGCACCACCTGGGACCTGATCACCACCAGCGGCGGCATCCTGCTCGCGGTGGCCGGGACGGTCTGTCTGATCATGGTCGCCGGCACCAGCATCAAGAAGGCCCGCGGCCGGCTGCGCTACGAGTCGTGGCACCTGATCCACCTGTACGCGTACCTCGGCGTCGGTCTGGCCCTGCCGCACCAGCTGTGGACCGGCGAGCAGTTCCTCTCCTCCCCGGGTCGCACGGTGTTCTGGTGGACGCTGTGGGGGGTGGCCGCCGGCGCCATCGTGGTCTGGCGGGTCCTGCTGCCGCTGGTCCGCAGTCTGCGCCACGGTCTGCGGGTCACCTCGGTGCACCGCGAGGCCTCCGACGTGGTGTCGGTCTACCTCACCGGCCGGCGCCTCGACCGGCTGCCGGTCCGGGCCGGGCAGTTCCTCACCGTACGGTTCCTGGACGGTCCGGGCTGGACCCGCGCCAACCCGTTCTCGCTCTCCGCGGCGCCCGACGGACGCAGTCTGCGGATCACGGCCAAGGCGCTCGGGTCCGGCAGCGCGCGGTTGGCGCACCTGCGGCCGGG
>JBMDXL010000133.1:0-11246 GCA_048594465.1 Microlunatus sp.
CCGGTCCTCGGGCGAGCAGCGGATCTCCAACTTCCTGCTGTGGCAGACCGCCTACGCCGAGATGGTCTTCGCCGACACCCTCTGGCCCGACTTCGACCGGCGCGACCTGTGGCAGGCGATCCAGCTCTACGCCGACCGGGACCGCCGCTACGGCGGCGCGGTGCCCAACGAGGTCCGCTGACCGCGTCGAACGACAGACTCCCGGTGGTGACCACTAATCTGCAGGCAGCGCCGAACCGGGGGTGACGGTGCCACGTCGTCGTGGTGAAGGGAAAACTTCGTGGCCGAACCCGAGTCGAGCCGTCCGGTGCGTCGGCGGCGTCGGTTGCTGATCATCGGTGCGGTCGTGCTCGTCGTCCTGGTCGTGCTGGGCCTGGGGGCGTACGTCGGCCAGCGGGCGCTCGCCGCCAAGGCCTCGCTGGAGCGGGCGCAGACCCAGCTGCAGACGTTCCGCGAGGCGGTCGGCCAGCCCGACCAGGATCTGGCGGCGCTCTACGCCCCGGTGCGGGCCAGCACCCAGGACGCTGTCGACCAGACCCGGACGCCGGTCTGGACGCTGTTCGAGCACGTCCCGGTGCTCGGTGCGAACCTGACCGCGTTCCGACAGACCACCGAGCTGGTCGACGCCGTGGTGCGGGACGGGATGGGGCCGCTGGCCACGGCGGCCGACGGTCTCAGTGTGGAGAGCCTGAAACCGACGGACGGCCGGATCGACCTGGCGCCGCTGCAGCGGTTGGCGCCGGCGGTGGTCAGCGTCGACGACGCCATCCAGACGGCGACCGGGAACGCCGACGCCATCGACACCCGGAACCTCCTGCCGCAGCTCCGCGACCCGATCGACCAGCTCCGCCGCCAGCTGGACGAGGTCGCCCCGCTCAGCGCGCAGGCCCGTCGCCTGGTGCCCCTGCTGCCGGCCGTGCTCGGGGCGGACGGCACCCGTCACTACCTGCTGATGTTCCAGAACAACGCCGAGGAGCGGGCCAGTGGCGGCAACCCGGCGTCGCTGGCGATGCTCACCATCGACGACGGTGCGATCGCCCTCGGCCGCCAGGCCGGCTCGTCGGACTTCCCGAGCCCGTACGCGACACCGCCGTACTCGCCGAGTGGCCCCGGCAACGAGGACTGGGCCACCGTCTACACCGACTACGCGTCGACCTACCTGACCAACATCACGATGACCCCGGACTTCCCGACCACAGCGCGGATGGCGCGCGCGATGTGGCGGAAGGAGTTCGGTGGCCGGGTGGACGGGGTGATCTCCTTCGACCCGGTGGCGGTGTCCTACCTGTTGCGCGCCACCGGTCCGGTCGAGCTCGCCGACGGCACGAAGCTCGATGCGGAGAACGCGGTGTCGTTCCTGCTCTCGAGGGTCTACGAGGCCTACCCGGACCCCGACGACCAGGACGCTGTCTTCGCCTCGGCGGCGCAGAGCATCTTCAGCGCCCTGCTCGGTGGCGATGTCGACCCCCAGGCCTACCTCGACCAGCTCCGTCCCATCATCGAGCAGCAGCGGCTGAAGGTCTGGAGCAACGAGCCCGACGAGCAGGCGGTGATCGTGGACTCCCCGGTCGGCCTGATGATGCCGGCGGACAACCGCAGCGCCACCGTCCTCGGGGTCTACAACAACGACGACGCCACGTCGAAGATGAGCTACTACATGGACCAGAGGGTCGCGATCACCACCCGCGCCTGCGGAGCGGAGCCGACGTACACGGTCAAGGCGACGGTGATCAACACCTTGAAGCCGAACCAGGTCGACGGTCTGCCGGAGTACGTCCGGGCCCACCAGAAGCGGATACCGCCGGGTGGGGACCGGCAGTGGGTGCAGCTCTACGGGCCGGTCGGCGCCAGGTTGACGTCGGTCACCGTCGACGGCGAGCCCGTCCGCTGGGGTACCAGCCTGCGCGCCGCCGACAACACCAACCCGCGGGCCACGGGGGTCGAGGTCCGGCGACCGGCGGTCCAGGGGAGCATGTACGGCCGTCCGGTCGGCACCGTGAGCATCACCCTCGGTCCGGAGGCGAAGCGAACCGTGACGGCGGTGTTCAGCGGCGCGGCGGAGGACAGCCGCACCGTGCGCGTCAGCCACACGCCCAAGGTCCGGGCGGTGCCGGTGACGATCACCGAAGCGGCCTGCCGCTGAGGCGAGGGCGTCAGCGGGCTCAGCAGTCGCCGCAGGTCCCGAAGATCTCCAGGTCGTGACTGACCTCGCGGAACCCGTGCTCGGCGGCCACGGCGTTCGCCCACCGCTCGACCGCCGGACCGGACACCTCGACCGTCCGGCCGCAGCTGCGGCAGACCAGGTGATGGTGGTGGCCGTCGGAGCAGCGACGGTACGCGGTCTCCCCGTCGGCGGTCCGCAACGCGTCCAGCTCGTCGGACTCGGCCAGGGCCTGCAGGGTGCGGTAGACCGTCGTCAGGCCGATGCTGTCCCCCCGGCGGCGCAGCTCGTCGTGGATCTGCTGCGCGGTCCGGAACTCGTGCAGCTCGGCCAGCACGTCCTGCACCGCGGCCCGCTGACGGGTGCGGCGCTGCGGTGACGTTGCGGTGGGCTGGCTGGTCATGCTCCCTCGGTGGTCAGTGCTCGTCGTAGTGGTCGCCGTGCGAGGCGTGGCGGTGGCCCTCGTGCACGTAGTCGGTGTGGTTGCCGTGCCGGATCTCGGGGTGCTCGCAGTCCGGGCCGTGGCGGTGCGGGTGCGGCTCCGGGACCTCGGTGTGCAGGGTCGAGGTCGCGTCGTCGACCAGCTCCGGTAGCACGGGGGCCACTCTACGTCGCCGCGCCACCAGGGCGGAGAACGGCCAGCTGAGGGCGAACACCCCGATGGCCAGCACCACGATCAACGCGCCGGGCGGGGTGTCGAGGTAGAAGGAGCCGACCGCCCCGCCGACGGTGACGGCCACCCCGACCGCCATCGCGGTCACCAAGGCGGCGTAGAAGCCGCGGACCAGGTTCTGGGCCGCCGCCACCGGCACCACCATCAGCGCGCTGACCAGCAGCAGCCCCACGGTGCGCATGGCCAGGGTGACGGTGACGGCCGCGAGCACGACGATGAGGATGTTGTAGAGGCTGGTGCGCAGCCCCTGGGTGCGGGCGTGCTCCTCGTCGGTGCTCACCGCGAACAGCTGGGGAGCCAGACCGAGGGTCGGCACCAGGACCAGCACGGCCAGGGCGACGATCACCCACAGGTCGGCCGAGGTGACAGTGGTGAGTGAGCCGAACAGGTACTGCGACAGCGACGCGGCGCCCTGGCCGGCGATGCCCGACATCAGCACCCCGGCGGCCAGACCGCCGTAGAACAGGATGGCCAGGCCGACGTCGCCCGTCGCCTTGCCGCGCTGCCGGAGGATCTCCACCCCCACCGCGCCCGCCACGCAGACCGCGACGGCCCACGGCACCGGGGCCTGGCCGGTGAGCAACGCCAGGCCGACACCGGCGATGGCCACGTGCCCCAGGCCGTCGCCGAGCAGACTGAGCCGGCGCTGCACCATGTAGATGCCGATGGCCGGGGCGATGATGCCCGTGAGCAGGGCGGCCAGCAGGGCCCGCTGCATGAACGGGTAGCTGAGGATCTCGATCATCCGCGTTCGACCGTCCCGTCGAGCAGTCCGCCGGACCGGCTCGGTCCGACGTGCTCGTGCCCGGTGTGGTCGTGCCCCGTGTGAGCGGTGGCGCCCAGCTCGGCCAGCGATCCCTGGGCCACGATGCGCCCCTCCCGCAGGACCACGCCGCGGTCGATCAGCGGTGTCAGCGGCCCGATCTCGTGCAGCACCACGACGACGGTCAGCCCCGCGCTGACCCGCGCGGAGATGACGTCGGCCAGCACCCGCTGGTGCTCCAGGTCGACCCCGGCGGTGGGCTCGTCCAGCACCAGCAGCTCCGGCTCCCCGGCCAGGGCGCGGGCGATCAGCACTCGTTGCTGCTGACCGCCGGAGAGCTCGCGGACGTCGGACCGGGCACGCCCGCCCATCCCGACCAGGTCCAGCGCCGCCCGGACCGCGGCCTTGTCCCGGGCCGACCGGAGGAGGAACGGGTGCCGCAGGGAGAGCCGTCCGGAGGAGACGATCTCGGCCACCGTCGCCCCGCTGGCCGCGGCGGCGGAGCGCTGGGGCACGTAGCCGACCCGGGACCACCGGCGGAACCGGCCGAGGGGTTGGCCGAACAGCGCGACCGAGCCCCGCTCGATCGGCAGCAGCCCCAGCACCGAGCGGACCAGCGTCGACTTGCCCGACCCGTTGCCCCCGAGCAGGGCCACCGCCTCACCGGTCCGCACCGTCAGGCTGATCCCACGCAGCACCGGTAGCCGGCCGAGCAGGACCGAGAGGTCGTCGACCTGGAGCACCGGCTCGGTGCTCCGGTCGTCGACCGGCCGAGGAGGCGTCAGCGGCATCCGTTGGCCTTCTCCAGGGCGGCCAGGTTGGTCTGCATGACGGCAATGTAGTTGTCACCGCGGGACTCGGGGGTGATCGCCTCGATCGGATCGAGCACGTCGGTGCGGAGCTTCAGGTCACCGGCGATCGACGTGGCCACGGCGGGGGAGACCAGGGTCTCGTAGAAGATCGTGGTCACCCCGTGCGCGGTGGCCTCCTTCTGCACGGCCGCGATCCGGGCGGGGGAGGGCTCGGCGTCCGGGGTCAGACCGCTGATCCCGATCTGGGTGAGCCGGTACTGCTCGGCCAGGTAGCCGAACGCGGCGTGGCTGGTGATGAACTCGCGCCGGTCGCAGGTCGCCAGCCCGCTCGCGTACGAGGAGTCCAGCGTGGTCAGCTCACCGCGGAGGGCCTCCCCGTTGGCCCGGTAGTCGGCGGCGTGGTCGGGGTCGATCTGCGAGAGCTGGTCGACGACCGCCTGGGTGATGGTGACCATGTTCTTCGGGTTCAGCCAGACGTGGGGGTCCAGCCCGCCGTGGGCGTGGTCGTCCTCGGCGTGGACGTCGCCGGGCGAGTCGTCGGCGTCCTCGTGGGCGTGCTCTTCTGCCTGGGTCTGCAGCGGGACGACGCCGGTCGTGTCGAGCACGTGCTCGTTGCCGCTCTGGGCCACCGCCTCGTCGACCGCCGGCTGGAAGCCCTTGATGTAGATGACCGCGTCGGCGTCGGTGACCGAGGCCGTCTGCCGCGGGGTGAGCTCCACGTCGTGGGGCTCGGCGCCCGCCTGGGTCAGGCTGGACACGGCTCCGTGCTGACCCGCCACGCGCTCGGCGACGAACTGCAGGGGGTAGAACGCCGTCACGACCTTCAGCTGACCAGGCTGGGTCGAGCTCGGCTCCCCCGTGGAGCCGCAGGCTGTCGCAAGGAGGAGGGAGCAGCCGACAGCGACGGCGCCGAGCGCGCGCGGGAGGTTCAACATGGGAACCATTTTCATATACCTGGCAATGGTTTTCAACTCGACGGTGGCGTCCGGGTGCTCAGTGCGCCGGGCCTGGCAGGATGGGCGGGTGGCCGATCAGCGCAGCACGTCCGATCCGCACCGTCGCCGGAGCGCCGGGGCCAACCCGCGCGGCGGCGCCTCGCGCGCGGCCAGCGGGTCGCCGCGGCCGGCGAGCACGGGCAACCGCAAGCAGGTGGAGGACGCGAGCCGCCCCCTGCTGGTGCGACTGAGCGCCATGCCGCGGTTGGTGGTGCCCCTCGGCACGTTGGTGCTGGTGGCGCTCGGGTTGTTCGCGCCCCTGTCGATCGCCCTGCCGGCGTTGGCGCTGGTCTTCTTCTTCTTCGCCTGGATCGCGTACCTGTCCTGGCCCGTGGTGCCGACCGGCGGCAAGGTGCTGCGCGGGGTCATGCTGGGGCTGGTCCTGGCCATGGCGGTCAGCCGCTTCTGACGGCTCCTCGAAAACCCGGCGGGAGCGGGTGATCCCTGTCACACTCGTTCCCATCGGTGGTGCTGGTCGGATCCCTGCGCCGCCGCGACTGTTCGGGGGGACAGGATGCGGAAGTCGCTGCTCGGTTGTCTGCTGCCGGTGCTCCTCACCGCCCTCGGAGCGTGCGGAGCCGGCTCGTCCGAGGTGCCTGGGGCCGCCGCACCACCGCCGTCGGCTGTCGCGAGTCCGGGGTCTGTGGCGAGTCCGGCGGCCGCCCGGGTGTCACCGTCGGCGACCCCGTCGGTCCCGCGGCGGCGGGCCCACACCACCGCCGAGCTGACCGAGGCCCTGGTCACGGCCAAGGATCTCGGGTCGCCGTGGGTTCGGCCCCGGTCGGTGGCCACCGCCGGTGGCAAGAAGGGGGAGCTCTGCCCGGGCCACGTATCGGCCACTCGGAAGCTGCCGGCCCGCCCCGCCGCGTCGGCCAACTTCACCGAGGGCAAGGGGGACGGCAAGAACATCGCCACCGTCGAGCTGTCCACGATCACCGGCACGGAAGCCACGACCCTGCGGGCGGCGTACGCGACGGATCAGAAGGCCTGCGCGCGCTACGTCGACGGCGCGGGGTTCCACGTCGTCCGGACCGTGGAGGGGCCGACCTCGGTGGACGGTGCCGATGAGGTGCTGGGCCGGTGGGCCGAACGCATCTACCACGACAAGGCTCACAAGAGGCTCGCGTACGCCCGGCACTACCTCGTCCTGCGCACCGATGACGTCGTCACCTACGTCTCGTACGCGTTCCTCACCGTCGACGCCGACCCGTCGGCCGAGGACTTCACCCGGACGGAGAAGCTGGTCGGTCGCCAGCTGACCAAGACCGCCGCCGTGCTCGGCTGACGGCGTCCGGGACGTCCGCGAACGTCCGCGAACGTCCGCGACGAGACCGGCGGAGGTTCGGGCTGACCCGCGGCACCGCCAGGATGATGCCCATGGACACGGTCTACCTCTACGGCGGCTTCGGCTTCTTCTCCTTCATCCTGGTCGTGCTGATCTACCTGGACGTGCGTGCGGCTCGCAGGCAGCAGCGGGAGTACCTCGAGGCGATCCTGACCCGGCTCACCGAGATCAGGGACCGCGACGGAGGACCGGCTACGCGGCGCTGAACTCGGCGACCTCGGGCTGCACCAGCCGGCTGAGCAGCCGGTCCAGCACCAGCGCGCGGTCGAACTGCATGGCGTGGTTGCGGGCCCGGTGGGCCAGGTCCGCCCGCTCGGCCTCCGACAGCTCCAGGGCCCGGTCCAGGGCCGCAGCGATCGCCGCCGGGTCCTCGACGCCCACGATCAGGGCCGTGTCGCCGACCGCCTCACCGATGCCGCCGGTGTCGGTGGTGATCACCGGGCCGCCGCCGGAGAGCATCTTCTCGACCAGGGCGATGCCGAAGGTCTCCACGAACTCGGGGCGGGGCTTGCTGGGCAGCGCGAACGCGGCGCAGCCGGCCATCAGCGGCGACCGCTCGTCGTCGTCCACGTCGTCGAGGAACATGATCCGATCCGCCGCCGGGGATGCCGCGGCCAGCTCGCGCAGGAAGCCGGCTTCGGGGCCGTTGCCGGCGATCACCAGCTGTCGCCCGGCGCAGGCCCGGCTCGCGGTGAAGCCGGCGATCAGGTCGTCGACCCCCTTGGCGTGGGCGAGCCGGGAGAGGAACAGCACGTACTCACCGGCGACGAGACCGCGTCGGGACAGTCGCTCGGCCACCTCGACCGGATCGGGGTCGAGGAACTCCGTGGTGTCGATGGCGGGGTAGGAGATCGCCACCCGCTCGGTGCACTGGGCGGCGAAGTGGGTGCCGTGCCGGGCGTCGATGGCCTCGGCCGACTCGATGATCAGCCGCCGGGTGTAGTCGGAGACCGCGACCGGGATGTCGGAGCTCAGGTAGGCCGACAGGACGTGTGCCGCCGCGCCGAACCGGTTCTCCTCGACGCAGGAGCGGACCACGTTGGTCACGTCGGAGCCGACCGCCTCGGCGATGGTCACCACGTTGACCGGCAGACCGGTGGCCTCCGCGGCCCGGACGGCGTCGGTGATGGCGATCGTGTGCGGGCTCAGGTAGAGCGACATGGCCAGGGTGGGGACACCGTCGGTGAAGAGCTCCACCAGCCGGCCGGTCAGCCCGGCCAGGTAGCGGCCGTCCGGCACCTTGTAGTCCCCGACCGGCTCCGGGCGCTCGACCACGATGCCGTCGCTGTACGGGGCGATCCCGTCCAGCGGCTTGAGCGGCAGGCCGGACTCGACCAGGCGGTCGATCGGCCAGGTGACGATGCGGACCTCGGTGAAGCCGCGGGTGAGGGCGGCCTCGGCCAGGTTGCGGGCCTCGCCGGAGTGCCCGCAGATGACCGGGTCGGCGCGGACGACGATGACCAGGCGGCGCAGGGTGGCGGGCCCGGTGAGAAGGGAGTTGATGATCATGCGACGACCTCCGCGGGAAGGGGGGCACTGGACACGTCGGGGGCTCCGGAGCCGGGTGCGGACACCGACGGCGGTCGGTGGTCGCGACTCCAGGTGCTCGGCTCGGCGCCGAGGGTGATCTCGAGCTGGCCGCCACGATGCAGCTCGCGGGCGGACAGCCAGGACTGCTCCAGCGGCCGGCCGTTGAACCGGACCGACTGGACGTACTGGGGCGGGCCGTCGGGCGTGGGCTCGACGAACCCGGGAGCGTCGATGGAGAGCTCCTGCCCGCCGAGATCCAGCCGGGCGTGGGCGAAGGACGGGGCGTTGATCAGGTAGAGGCTCTGGCCGGCCACCGGGAACAGCCCGAGACTCGCCCAGACGTACCAGGAGCTCAGACCCCCGGAGTCGTCGTTGCCGGGCAGCCCGCCCCGGCCCAGACCGAACTGGTTGTTCACCGCGGCGTGCACCACCTCCGCGGTGCGGTCCGGACGCCCCAGGTAGTGGTAGGCCCAGGGGACCTCCATGTCCGGCTCGTTGTTCAGCCCCTCGAACCGGTTGAGCGCGTAGCCGGCGGCCAGCTCCTCGGTCCCCGGTCGCTCGCCCACCTGCTTCACCGGATCGGCGCCGTACCCGAAGAACGCGTCCAGCAGGGCCAGGAACCGCTCGTCGCCGCCGGCCAGCTCGATCCGGGCCTGCATGTCGTGCTGGATCCGGAATGAGTAGTTCCAGCGACCGCCCTCGTAGTACGTCGAGTCGATCAGCAGTCCCGTGTCGGGGTCGAAGGCGTTCACCCAGCGGGTGGCCAGCCGCTCGAACTGGTCGGCCAGCTGGGCGTCGCCGAGGTGCCGGGCGACGACGGCCGTGCACTGGTAGCCGAAGGACAGGTCCAGGGTGTGGGTGACCGGGTGGGTGATGCCTCGGAGCAGGTACTCCTCGCCGTACGTGCGCCGCAGGTCGGTGTCCATGTGGCACAGCGCCCAGTCCCAGTCGATACCCGGGGTGCCCAGCTGGCACAGGTCGGCGAGGAAGGTCTGGGCCAGGGCACTGCCCTGGCGGGAGAACCGGTCCGCCCCCTTGGCCATCCGGTAGCCGATCGGGAGGTTGCCCTCCTCCTCGCACACGTTGAGCAGCGCGTTGGCCAGCTCGACGGCACGCTCCGGGAACAGCGCGGTGATCAACGGCAGCTGGGTGCGGTAGATGTCCCACATCGTGCACAGGTCGAAGACGAACGGTCCGTCCATCGGCCAGAACGGGCTCTCGTTGGCCGCGAAGCACGGCTTGATCAGGGAGTGGTAGAGCGCGGTCGCGAAGACGGTGCGCCGGTCAGCGGACGGGGTGTCGACCGTCACCGCCTCCAGGTGCCGGCGCCAGACGCTGGCGGTGTCGGCCCGGCGCGCGTCGAACCGGTACGACCCGGTGCTGCAGTCGGTCCGCAGGTTCTCCCTGGCCTGGTCGACGCCGCGCAGCGAGAAGCCGAAGCGCAGCTCCACCACCTGGCCGGCCCGGGTCGGTCCTCGCCACATCAGACCGAACGGGCGCAGCGTGGTCGGTCGGATGCGGTCGAAGTCGAGCCGGGTGCCACCGGGGACGAGGCGGCGGTCGTACCAGAGCAGCTGCCGGAAGTCCGGGCTGTCGCACTCCAGGTGCACCGCCAGCGGCGCGCCCTCGACCACCACCTCGGCCTGGGCGATGCCTGGTTCGAGGGTCTCCAGGTGCGCCCGCAGCGGCACCGTGGCGCCGTACGGGATGAGCAGACCACCCAGCGACAGGTCGATGACGATCCGCGCGTCCGGGTGCTCGGGGAAGGTGTAGCGGTGGACCGCGCTGCGGGGGCCGACGGTGACCTCGCAGCGGATCCCCGAGGACAGGGTGGCGGCGTAGTAGCCCGGTTCGGCGACCTCGTCGGTCAGCTCCCAGCTGGTCCCCAGGGCGTCCAGCGGCTCGAGCATGGGGGTCACCCGGAAGTAGTTGTAGTACTTGCGGATGGCGCCGGTGCCGGACTGGTGGAAGTGGCTGAAGCCGGAGGCGAGCTGCTGCTCGTGCATCCGCGGCGGGACGCCCTCGGTGTTGAGCTCGTACAGACCGTAGCCGGTCGGGTAGGCCCCGGAGTAGGAGCAGGCCGACACCATCCCGAACGGGTAGACTGCCCCGGGATGGGTGTTGCCGACCTGCGGCTTGGGCCACCACCAGGTGGCGGCCAGGCCCTGGGGCTCGGGCAGCTCGGTCGCGCCGGTGCCGATGAAGGGGTCCACGTACTCGAACATTCAGCCTCGCTCTCGGCTGGCGGTGACGATGGTGCCGGTGTGTGCTGGGGTGCCGGTGTGTGCTGGGTTCCGGTCTCGCTCGGGGCACCGTCACGGTGCTCGGGTGAGTTGACCGTAGGGTCCGGCCGTTACACCCGTGTTTCGCCGCCGTGAAGGCGTGATTGCGGTCGGATCGGCCCGGCCGGGCCACGCCGGCCGTCGGGTCGGGCGGCGCCGTACGCTGACGCCCGTGATGGTGATCACCCGGTTCCGGGTCGGGCAGGCGACGGATCTCACCGACCGGGTGCACGCGGCGCTGGCGGTGCTCAGCGCCCGGACCGGCTTCCTCGACGCCGCCCTGGAGCAGAACCTGGACGAGCCCGATCTGTGGGTGCTCGTCACCCGCTGGGAGAACGTCGGCTCCTACCGTCGCGCCCTGCAGGGGTACGAGTCCAAGGTGGTCGTGGTGCCCCTGCTGTCGGAAGCGCTCGACGAGCCGTCGGCGTACGAGGACCCGGCCCGGCACTGAGTCCGGCCGGATCCTGCCGACCGGAGGGCGTCGCGACGGCTAGTCTGGTCAGTCGCGCCCTCCCAGCCGGGGAGGTCGAGGACATCATCGTGGGAGCGAACTCCAGTGCCACCGACCAGCCGTCTCGACAACGTCATCAGCCTGTGCAAGCGCCGGGGCTTCGTCTTCCCCGCCGGCGAGATCTACGGCGGCACGCGCTCGGCCTGGGACTACGGCCCGTACGGCGTGGAGCTC
>JBMDXL010000134.1:0-3127 GCA_048594465.1 Microlunatus sp.
CGTGCAGGAGCTGCTCGAGACCGTGCGGGTGATCGACTTCAGCGAGCCTGACGCCGGCGCGGTGCCGCTGAGCATCCTGTCCGACGTCATCGCCGCCCGGCGAGTCGTCCGGATCACATACGTGGGCGAGCCCGACCGCGAGGGTCGGCCCGGGCCCGTCACCGTCCGCGACGTCGAGTCCATGGGGCTGCTGCGCGCGGCGGACGCGTGGCTGCTGGTCGGGTGGTGCCGGCTGCGCGACGCCGTCCGCGGCTTCCGGCCTGCGCGCCGACCTCTCCAGCGCCTTACCGCTGTTGTCCTGAGCCGCCAACCCCGCAGACCCCCTCCGGCCGGGTCGGCGTGTCCGCAGTTCCCATCCACGGGCGCCACTTACGCCCTGGCCAGGTCGACGTTGCCCGCAATTCCCAACCACGGACGCCACTTACGCCCAGGCCAAGTCGCCGTTCGGGCAGTGTCCGTCCATGGGCGGCATGTTGAGGCGCCGGGCAGAGCGGGCGCAGGCGCCTCGGACTCCTGACGACGCAGCGGCCAGGTCGGACCGAAACAGCAGTGGCGCGAGTTCCAGACCTACAACACCGGCAGGAGCTTCTGCAGCTCCATCGGGGTCACCTGACGGCGGTACTCGTCGAACTCGGCCCGCTTGTTGCGCAGGAAGAAGTCGAAGACGTGGTCGCCGAGGGTCTCCGCGACCAGGTCGGAGCGCTCCATGATCCGGATCGCCTCGTCCAGGTTGCGCGGCAGCGGCTCGATGCCCAGCGCCTGACGCTCCCGCTCGGTCAGGCTCCAGACGTCGTCCTCGGCCCCCTCCGGCAGCTCGTACTCGCCCTCGATCCCGGCCAGACCCGCCGCCAGCATCAGCGCGAACGCGAGATAGGGGTTGGCGGCGGAGTCGATCGAGCGCAGCTCGACCCCGGCCGAGGACCCCATGTTCGGCTTGTACATCGGCACCCGCACCACCGCGGACCGGTTGTTGCGCCCCCAGCAGATGTAGCTCGGGGCCTCGCCTCCGCCCACGAGCCGCTTGTAGGAGTTGACCCACTGGTTGGTGACAGCGGTGATCTCCGCCGCGTGCCGCAGCAGCCCGGCGATGAAGTAGCGGGCCACCTTGCTCAGGTGGTACTCGGCGCTGGCGTCGTAGAAGGCGTTGTTGTCGCCCTCGAACAGCGACATGTGGGTGTGCATGCCGGAGCCGGCCTGGTCGCTGAACGGCTTGGGCATGAACGAGGCGTTGATGCCCTGGGACAGCGCCACCTCCTTCACCACCACCCGGAACGTCATCAGGTTGTCGGCGGTGGACAGCGCATCGGCGTCGCGGAGGTCGATCTCCTGCTGGCCCGGTGCCCCCTCGTGGTGGGAGAACTCCACCGAGATGCCCATCTGCTCGAGCATGGTGATCGCCTTGCGCCGGAAGTCGCTGCCGGTGCTCTGCGGGGTGTGGTCGAAGTAGCCGGACGAGTCGACCGGGATCGGGGACTGCCCGGGGATCACCGGGTCCTTGAACAGGAAGAACTCGACCTCGGGGTGGGTGTAGAAGGTGAAGCCGAGATCGGCCGCCTTCTTCAGGGTGCGCTTCAGCACGTAGCGCGGGTCCGCGTACGACGGGGACCCGTCCGGCATCGCGATGTCGCAGAACATCCGCGCGGTGGCGGGGCTGGAGTCGCGCCAGGGCAGCACCTGGAAGGTGGACGGGTCCGGCCGCAGCACCATGTCGGACTCGTAGACGCGGGCGAAGCCCTCGATCGCCGAGCCGTCGAAGCCCAGGCCCTCGGAGAAGGCACCCTCGAGCTCGGCGGGCGCGATGGCCACCGACTTCAGGAACCCCAGCACGTCGGTGAACCACATCCGGACGAACCGGACGTCTCGTTCCTCGATGGCCCGCAACACGAACTCGGTCTGCTTGTCCACGGCGTCAGTCTGCCGTCTGAACCCGGCCGACGCGTACCGAGGTGCTCCGTGTCTTCCCACCGAGACGCCGGACACCGGCACGCTCGGGTCACGGGCGGCGGGCCCCGCGCGGATAATCTGGGGCGATGTCGCAGCCCGGGTGGTATCCCGACCCCGCCGGGGCCCCGAACCGGTTCCGCTACTGGGACGGTGCCCGCTGGTCGAGCGACACGACCGACAACCCGGCAGCGTCCGGACCCTCGGGCCCGGCCGGTGCGCCGGGGCGCCCCGGCGGAGACTCCCGGCGCCGCCGGCTGGGACCCCTCATCGTGGTGCTCGTCGCCCTGCTGGTGGTGGTGCTCGCCGGGGTGCTGGTGGTCCGCAGCCTCATCGCCGACCGCCCCATCGTCGACCCGGGGCCGCTGCCGTCCTCCACCGTGTCGGGCTGGGACGACAGCAGCCCCACCACCGAGCCGCAGACCCCGTCCCCGACGCCCTCGGTGTCGCGGCCCATCCCCACCCCCAGCCAGACCCGGACGCCCACCCCGACGCCGTCGCCGACCGAGGAGCTGCGGGCCTGCCCCCAGGGTCAGCCCACCACCCGGCAGGACCACCCGTCGGACGGCCGCATCCACGGCGGCGGGCTCTCCTTCCCCGCGGCCAGGGGCTGGCAGGACACCAGCGGCGCGGAGTTCAGCTGGGCCTACGACGTCGGCGAGCAGATGACGATGGCCGAGGCCCCGAGCTGGTACGCCAACCTGGCCGTCGGCGCCCTGTTCACCGGCGACGGGTTCGACGAACCGCGGCGGGCGGCGGAGCTGGTGATGCAGTGCGTGATCACGTCCGGGCTGTACCCGTACTTCACCAGCCGCGAGCCGGTCTGGTCCGAGGCGGTCACGGTCGACGGTCGACCCGCCTGGTCGATCCGCGCCGAGATCCGCGTCGACGACCCGCAGCTGAAGACCAGGGGCGACACGGTCGAGGTGATCGTGGTCGACAGCGGCTCCCCGGAGTCGCTCTCCATGTTCATCGGGGCCGTCGACATCGGCAACCGGTCACTGGCCGCCACCCTGGACTCCACCATCGAGAACCTGCGCGTGGAGTGACGACCGCTCCCGACGGCGGTCGGCGCCGGCCACCCGCTCGGGTGACCGGCGCCGGTTACGGCCTCAGGCCTTGTTCACCCTCAGGCTTTGTTCACCCTCAGGCTTTGTTCACGGGGGTGTCCGGGTCGGTACCGGCC
>JBMDXL010000135.1:0-7530 GCA_048594465.1 Microlunatus sp.
CGCGGCCGACTTCGGTCACATCCAGATCGCCGACGACCCGGGACGCGGTCAGCCCGGGACCGGCTCCCTGCCACTGACCGACTGGCTGGCCGCGGCCACCGCGGGCGGCTACGACGGCTACATCGGCCTGGAGTACAAGGACAGCACCGACGACCCGTTCGGCTGGCTGCCCCGCGCGCAGCGCGCCTGACCAGAACCGCGCGCAGCGCGCCTGACCACCCGACCCCTGACCTGACGACACCACAAAGGACCTGATCATGACCGACTCCCTGCCCCGCATCGCCTTCATCGGCCTCGGCATCATGGGCGGCCCCATGGCCGCCAACCTGGTCAAGGCCGGCTACGACGTGACCGGCTACAACCGCAGCCGCGGCAAGGTCGACGCCCTGGTCGAGGCCGGTGGCACCGGCGCCGACTCCGTCGCCGAGGCGGTGGCCGAGGCGGACGTGATCATCACCATCGTCCCGGACTCGCCCGACGTGGAGCAGGTGGCGACCGGTGAGGACGGCATCCTCGCCCACGCCCGGTCCGGCGCCGTCTGGGTGGACTGCTCCTCGATCCGGCCCGACGTCGCCGTCGCGCTGGCCGAGCAGGCCGCCGAGAAGGGCGTCAAGGCCGTCGACGCCCCCGTCTCGGGCGGTGAGGCCGGCGCGATCGAGGCCACCTTGTCGATCATGGTCGGGGGCGACGCCGACGCCGTCGAGTCCGTACGCCCCGTGCTGGAGGCCGTCGGCAAGACGGTCGTGCACGTCGGACCATCGGGCTCCGGTCAGACCGTCAAGGCGGCCAACCAGCTGATCGTGGCCGGCACCATCGAGCTGGTCGCCGAGGCGCTGGTCTTCCTGGAGGCGTACGGCGTCGACACCGCCGCCGCCATCGAGGTGCTGGCCGGAGGGCTGGCCGGCAACCGGATCCTGGACCGCAAGGCGACCTCGATGGTGGCCCGTGAGTTCACGCCCGGCTTCCGGGTCGACCTGCACCACAAGGACATGGGCATCATCCTGGCCGCCGCCCGCGAGGCCGGGGTGGCCATCCCGCTCGGCGCCCACACCGCCCAGCTGATGCAGTCGCTGCGTCAGCTCGGCCATGGCGACCTCGACCACTCGGCCCTGCTGCTCCAGGTCGAGCAGCTGTCCGGCCGCTCGTCCGCGCACTGACCACCCCACGACCTCTCGACGATGAGCTAGGAGAACTGACATGACTCGGATGAAGGCCGCGGACGCGGCAGTGTTGATCTTGGAGAAGGAAGGCGCGACCCAGGCGTTCGGTCTGCCCGGTGCGGCCATCAACCCGTTCTACGCGGCCATGCGCCGCCACGCCGAGCAGAGCCCGACCGGGGGCATCAAGCACGTGCTCGCCCGCCACGTGGAAGCCGCTTCGCACATGGCCGAGGGCTACACCCGGGCCAAGGCCGGCAACATCGGCATCTGCATCGGCACCTCGGGCCCGGCCGGCACCGACATGATCACCGGTCTCTACTCCGCCGCCGCGGACTCCATCCCGATCCTGTGCATCACCGGCCAGGCGCCGGTGGCCAAGCTGGACAAGGAGGACTTCCAGGCGGTCGACATCGCCGCCATCGCCGGTCCGGTGTCCAAGTGGGCCGTGACGATCAAGGAGGCCGCCCAGATCCCAGGCGCCTTCCAGAAGGCGTTCTGGCTGATGCGGGAGGGTCGGCCCGGGCCGGTGCTGCTGGATCTGCCGATCGACGTGCAGCAGGCCGAGATCGACTTCGACATCGACACCTACGAGCCGCTGCCCGTCCACGGGCCCGCGCTGACGTCGGCCCAGGCGAGCAAGATCATCGACATGCTGACCGCGTCGGAGCGGCCGGTCATCGTGGCCGGTGGCGGCATCATCAACGCCGACGCCGCCTCTCGACTGGTGGAGCTGGCCGAGCTGCTGAACGTGCCGGTGATCCCCACCCTGATGGGCTGGGGCATCATCCCCGACGACCACCGGCTGCACGCCGGCATGGTGGGCATCCAGACCTCGCACCGCTACGGCAACGCGACGATGCTGGAGTCGGACTTCGTGCTCGGCATCGGCAACCGCTGGGCCAACCGGCACACCGGCGCGCTGGACGTCTACACCAAGGGCCGCACCTTCGTGCACATCGACATCGAGCCGACCCAGATCGGCCGCGTGTTCGCGCCGGACTACGGGGTGGCCTCCGACGCCGGCGCCGCCCTGGACGCCCTGCTGGTGGAGGCCCGTCGCCGGCAGGCCGACCTGCGGCTGCCCGACTACGACGTGTGGACCAAGGACTGCGCCCTGCGCAAGTCCACCCTGCAGCGCAAGACGCACTTCTCCGAGGTGCCGATCAAGCCGCAGCGCGTGTACGAGGAGATGAACCGCGCGTTCGACCGGGACACCGTCTACGTGTCCACCATCGGGCTGTCCCAGATCGCCGGGGCCCAGCTGCTGCACGTCTACAAGGACCGGCACTGGATCAACTGCGGTCAGGCCGGGCCGCTGGGCTGGACGATGCCGGCTGCGCTGGGCGTGGCCGTGGCCCGACCGGATGTCGACGTGGTGGCCCTGTCCGGCGACTACGACTTCCAGTTCCTGATCGAGGAGCTGGCCGTGGGCGCTCAGCACCGGATCGGCTACGTGCACGTGCTGGTGAACAACTCCTACCTGGGGTTGATCCGGCAGGCGCAGCGCGGCTTCGACATGACGTACCACGTGTCGCTGGGCTTCGACAACATCAACTCCCCCGAGCTGGAGGGTTACGGCGTCGACCACGTGAAGGTGGTGGAAGGCCTGGGCTGCAAGGCGATCCGGGTGCACCAGCCCGACGACCTGGAGGCCGCGCTGCGCACCGCGCAGGACCTGGCCCGCAGCGAGCGGGTGCCGGTGGTGGTGGAGGTGATCCTGGAGAAGATCACCAACATCTCCATGGGTGCCGCCGGTCTGGACGCAGTGAACGAGTTCGAGCCGCTGGCCATCTCGGGCGAGGACGCCCCCACCGCCATCTCGGTGATGGACTCGCCCGAGCCCGTCCAGGTGCCCGCGACCGTGGCGGCGGGCGCGGGAGACTGACCCCATGCGCGTGGTCATCGCTCCGGACAAGTTCAAGGGCTCTCTCGAGGCCGCCGAGGTCGCCGCGGAGGTCGCGGCCGGCCTGGCGGACGGCGGGTTGGTCGGCCAGGTGCACCGGGTGCCGATGGCCGACGGTGGCGAGGGAACGGTCGACGCCGCCCTGAGTGCCGGCTACGCGCCGTTGGTGGTCGAGGTCGCCGGTCCGCTCGGCGATCCGGTGCGCGCCACGATCGCCGTCGACCGGGAGACCTCCACCGCGGTGATCGAGATGGCCGCGGCCTCGGGTCTCGGGGTGCTGCCGGTCGACGACCGCGGTGTTCCCCGTCGGGACGCCCTGGGCGCCTCGAGCCGGGGCACCGGGGAGCTCGTCGTGGCCGCGCTGGACGCCGGCTGCCGGCGGATCGTGCTCGGTGTCGGCGGCAGCGCCAACACCGACGGCGGCGCAGGTCTGCTGGCGGCGCTGGGCGTACGGCTGCTGGACGCCGACGGGCAGCCCGTGCCCGACGGCGGTGGCGGTCTCGGCCGGCTGCACCGTGTCGAGGTCGACGGTCTCGATCCGCGGCTGGCGCAGACCGAGCTGGTGCTGGCCGCCGACGTGACGAACCCCTTGCTCGGGGAGACCGGGGCGGCCGCGGTCTTCGGACCGCAGAAGGGCGCCGGGCCGGGCGACGTCACCGCCCTCGACGCCCACCTCACCCGACTGGTCGACCGGCTGGCCGCGACGGTCGGCGAGCGGGCACGGGACGCCGCTGCCCTCCCGGGGGCCGGCGCAGCCGGCGGGGTCGGCTACGCCGCGTTGTTCCTCGGTGCCACCCGGCGGCCCGGGATCGACGTGGTGATGGAGCTGGTCGAGCTCGACACCCTCCTGACCGGGGCCGACGCCGTGATCACCGGCGAGGGCAGCCTGGACGGCCAGAGCCTGGGTGGCAAGACCCCGCTCGGGGTGGCCGCGCGGGCCCGGTCGCTGGGAGTGCCCACCGTGCTGGCCGTCTGCGGCCGGACCACGCTGGACGAGGCCGAGCGCTCCGGCGCCGGTTTCGACCGGGTCTGGGCGCTCACCGACATCGAGTCCGACGTCGCCCGTTGCATGTCCGAGGCCGGTCCGCTGGTGCGCCGGCTGGGGGTCGAGATCGCCGACCACCTCGGGGCCCGCACCCCGTCCTGAGCCCCTCCCCGTCCTGAGCCCCGTCCAGTCCTAGCCCCCGTCCGCGCGACACCCCATCTGCCACCCACCCGAACGAGGAGCCACCGTTGTCCACCTCCAGCACCGACCCGTCGAGGATCGCCGAGGTCAACCGCCCGGATCGCGTCCGCGCCCAGATCGCCGAGCTGCGGAAGAGCACCCCGGCCGTCGAGCCGGCGCCCCCGGTCGAGACCCCCGAGCGCACCGCCCCGTACGACCTCGTCTTCCGCGGCCGGAAGATCCTGACCACCGCCGGCATCACCGACCGTGAGATCGGGGTCCGGGACGGCACGATCGTGGCCATCGAGCCGTACGGCCACGGCCTGCAGGGCACCCAGGTGATCGACCTGGCCGACGACGAGACCCTGATCCCGGGCCTGGTCGACACCCACGTGCACATCAACGAGCCCGGGCGGACCGACTGGGAGGGTTTCGCCTCGGCCACCAAGGCCGCCGCCGCGGGTGGCGTGACCACGGTGATCGACATGCCGCTCAACTCGATCCCCTCCACCGTGAACGGGCCGGCGCTGGAGCTCAAGCGCCTGGTCGCCGAGGGCCAGGCGTACGTCGACCTGGGCTTCTGGGGCGGTGCGGTGCCGGGCAACCTGAACGACCTGCGCGAGCTGCACGACGCGGGCGCCTTCGGCTTCAAGTGCTTCCTGCTGCACTCCGGGGTGGACGAGTTCCCGCACCTGGAGCCCGACGAGCTGGAGGAGTACCTGCGGGTGCTCGCCTCCTACGACGCCCTGATGATCGTGCACGCCGAGGACTCCCGGGCCATCGACCGGGCCCCGCAGCCCGACGGTGACGTGTACGCGAAGTTCCTCGCCTCCCGCCCGCGCGGGGCGGAGAACCTGGCCATCGCCGAGGTGATCGAGCGGACCCGCTGGACCGGGGCGCGGACCCACATCCTGCACCTGTCCAGCTCGGACGCGCTGCCGATGCTGGCCAGCGCCAAGGCCGACGGCCTGGACATCACGGTGGAGACCTGCCCGCACTACCTCACCTTGATGGCCGAGGAGATCCCCAACGGCGGCACGGCGTACAAGTGCTGTCCCCCGATCCGCGAGATCGGCAACCGGGAGCAGCTCTGGGAGGGTCTGCTGGAGGGCACCATCGACTACATCGCCTCCGACCACTCCCCCTCCACCCTGGAGCTGAAGGACCTGGAGAACGGTGACTTCGGGGTGGCCTGGGGCGGCATCGCGTCGGTCCAGCTCGGTCTCTCGCTGGTCTGGACCGAGGCCCGCCGTCGGGACATCAGCCTGGAGCAGGTCATCGCCTGGATGGCCACCAAGCCGGCCGACCGGGTGCGGCTGCGGTCGAAGGGCCGGTTGGCGCTGGGCTACGACGCCGACCTGGCCGTCTTCGCCGCGGACGACGCGTACGTGGTCGACGCCGCCAAGCTGCACCACAAGAACCCGCTGACGCCCTACCACGGCAAGACGATCTCGGGCGTGGTCCGGCAGACCTACGTCCGCGGCCAGCTGGTCGACTTCGAGACGCCCCGGGGCCGCCAGATCAGCCGCGGCATCGACTGACCGCTGCCCCGGCCCGGTCCCTGTCACCGTCGGTCGGAGTCGGGGTCACCGTCGGAGTCGCCGTGTCGAGACGGGGGCGGTGGCCGGGGTCAGCTCATGTTGTGGCGCAGGTACGCCGGTTCCTGCAGCCCGAGGATGGTCTCCACCATCCGAGCGGCGCGCACGGACTCGCGCACCTGGTGCATCCGCAGGATCCGGGCCCCGTGCAGCGCGCACACCGTGGCCGCGGCCAGCGAGGCCTCCAGCCGGTCGCCCTTCTCCAGGTCCACCGCCTCGCCGACGAAGTCCTTGTTCGACACCGCCGCGAGCACCGGCAGACCGAGATCGGCCAGCTCGGCGAACCGCCGGGTGATCTCCAGCGAGTGCCGGGTGTTCTTGTTCAGATCGTGCCCGGGGTCGATGACGATCCGGTCCAACGGCACCTCGCGCGAGACCGCCAGCTCGACCCGGTCGGACAGGAACGCGCGGATCTCGGTCACCACGTCGTCGTACGTGGGCCGGCGCAGGTGGACCCCGGGGGCGGCGGCGCTGTGCGTGACCACCAGGGTCGCGGCCGAGTCGGCCACCACGTCGGCCAGCTCGGGGTCCCGGAGACCGCTGGTGTCGTTGATCACCCCGGCGCCGGCGGCGATCGCCGCCCGGGCCACCACGGGCCGTACGGTGTCGACGGAGACGACGACCCCCTCGGCCGCCAGCCCGGCGACCCCCGGGATCACCCGGTCGAGCTCCTCCTCGGTCGACACCTTGGGCACGTCCGGGGAGAACGGCACCCCACCCACGTCCACCCAGCCGGCGCCGTCGGCGGTGGCGCGCCGGCCGGCCTCCACCGCACGGTCCAGCGCGTACGTGAGGCCCTTGTCGTAGAAGGAGTCAGGCGTGCGGTTGACGATGCCCATCACGACGATCTCGTGGGCGAAGTCGAACACCCGGCCACCGATGGTGCGGATCGGCTGGGTGAGCGGCGGCAGATAGGTCACCGGGTCAGTCTGCCGCGCCGACCCCAGGGTCCTCGCTCGACGCCCGTACGCCGACGTGGTCGAGCACCGCAGGATCGGTGCTGGTCAGCCGGTCGACCACTTCCCCGCCGTCGCAGCGGCACAGGGCGATCGTGAGCGCGTGGGAGGTGCGCGCCTCGATGCGCCAGGTTCCGCCGGCACCCTCCCAGCGACGCAACCGACTCGGGTCGTCCACGGCGCCATCGTGCCAGCCGACCCGTCCGCGGGATCGAGGACCGGGCCCGGACGCACCGCGAGGGCCGGCTCACAGGTGAGCCGACCCTCGCGGTCAGGGGTGGAGGTGGCGGGAATCGAACCCGCGTCCTCGAGCGACGATCCAGGACTTCTCCGAGCGCAGCTGGTGAACGTCGTTTTCTCGGCCCCTGCACTCGCGCCAGCACGTTGCAGACAGGCCCAGTCTCAGTTGATGTTCCCGTTAGGTCCTGGGACCACTCCTAACAGGTGAGCCTTCTTGATGAGGCCAGATTCCGGGACGAAGGCACGCCCGGGCTGACCCTTCGATCACTGATCAGGCAGCGAGAGCGAAGTCAGTGCGTTCAGACTTGGCACTTATTGGTTTCCAAGGGACATTAACGAGTTGACCTTGGATTCTCGGCTCGCTTCTCCTGGGTCTACCGACCCGAGTCGAAACCGATCACCCCCTGTTGAGTTGTGCTCCACCACTCTACCCGGTCCCGACGGCGCGGGGCCCCCCGGTTGGACCGGGGGCCCCCGGGGGGGGGGGGCGCCCGGCCCCGGGGCCCCC
>JBMDXL010000136.1:0-2316 GCA_048594465.1 Microlunatus sp.
GGACGTGCTGGCCGAGGAGCCCCAGTCGCTGCCCGCTCTGGAGACCGCGACCGGGATCCGCCGCGGACGGCTGGAGACGGTGCTCAAGATCCTCGCCGTCGACGACGCCGTCACCCGGCAGGGTTCCGGCTGGGTGTCCACGGGCAAGGGGTGGTACTTCGACGAGGCCAAGTGGGCGGCGTTGCGGAAGGTCCGCGCCACCGAGGCGGACCTGATGCGGCGCTACGCGCACGGGGACGGGTGCCTGATGCAGTTCCTGCAGCTGGCCCTGGACGATCCCGACCCGCAACCGTGCGGGCAGTGCTCGGTCTGCGACGGGCGGCTGCCCGTGCCGGGGCTGCGCCCGACGGCGGAGACGACGGAGGCGGCCCGCCGCTGGTTCCGAGGGCAGGACGTGCTGGTCGAGCCGCGCAAGATGTGGGTCAGCGGTCTGCCCGGCAAGAAGGGCAAAATCGGTTTCCTCAGCGAGGGCCGGGCGATGGCGTACGCCGACGATCCGGCCTGGTCGAGCGTCCTGGCCGAGCTGTGGCGGCAGGACCGGGAGGCCCCCCCGGAGGTGCTGGAGGCCGTGGTCGAGGTGCTGAAGCGCTGGTCCAGGACGTGGCAGCGGCCGACCGCCGTGGTGGCGATGCCGTCCCGACGCTATCCGCAGCTGGTGGGGTCCGTCGCCGCGCACGTCGCCCGGATCGGTCGGCTGCCCCTGGTCGAGGCGCTCACGGTGTCCGGTCCGCCGCCGACCGAGGACGCGGCGTCGAGCGTACGAGCCACGGATCTGCTGGCTCGGACGTCGCTGCTGCCGGGGGTCCAGCTGCAGGGTCCGGTGCTGCTGATCGACGACCGGATCCGGACCCGGTGGACGGTGACCGTCGCCGGGTCGTTGCTGGCCGAGGCGGGCGCGTCCACGGTGCTGCCGTTGACGCTGCACCAGCTGCCCTGAGTTTCGACAGCCCTGGGTTTCGACAGCCCTGAGTTTCGACAGCCCTGGGCTCCGACTGCCCTGAGCACCGACTCCGTGGCGACTGCGCACCCGTGCCCGGGGATCAAACCGCGAGGTTCAGCGGGGGAAGTCCTCGGGCGCGACGGTCCGGAAGGTCCCGTCGCTGTCGACGTAGCGGACCTCGAAGCCCAGCGGAGCCCGATCGGTCGTCGCCGGCGGCAGCGGCTGGGCCGGCAGCGGCGAGACCGCCGGCACCGGGGAGGTGGCGGACTCGTCCGTGGGAGCCTCCGTGCAGCCCACGAGCAACGTGCAGGCGCCGGCGGCCAGGATGGCGGCGGCGAAGCTGGTCAGGGGGCTTGTGCGCATCGTGGTGCCAGCCTACCGAGCCGTTCCAGGGCCACCCCGGTCCCGCGGGATCGATCCGGTCTGTCACGTTAGGGGGCATGACCGATCACCCTCCCGTCTCCTGCTGGCTGACCGACATGGACGGTGTGCTGGTCCGCGAGGAACGGGCCATTCCCGGCGCCGCCGAGTTCATCGCCGCGCTGGAGCGGCACGGGCGCCGCTTCCTGGTGCTGACCAACAACTCGATCTTCACCGCCCGCGACCTGCGGGCCCGGCTGCTGTCCAGCGGCATCGACGTGCCCGAGGACGCGATCTGGACGTCGGCCCTGGCCACCGCGCAGTTCCTGGCCGACCAGGCCCAGGGCGGGTCGGCGTACGTGATCGGGGAGGCCGGGCTGACGTCCGCGCTGCACCACGAGGGCTTCATCCTGACCGAGTCCGACCCGGACTACGTGGTCCTCGGCGAGACCCGGACCTACTCGTTCGAGGCCATCACCAAGGCCATCCGGCTGATCGAGCGGGGCGCCCGCTTCATCGCCACCAACCCTGACGTCACCGGTCCCTCGCCGGAGGGCTCGCTGCCGGCCACCGGGTCGGTCGCCGCCCTGATCTCCCGGGCGACGGGCGTCCAGCCGTACTACGTCGGCAAACCCAACCCGCTGATGATGCGCTCGGCGCTCAACCAGATCGACGCGCACTCCGAGAGCACCGTGATGGTGGGGGACCGGATGGACACCGACGTGATCGCCGGCATCGAGGCGGGACTGCGCACGGTGCTGGTGCTGACCGGCTCCACCCGCGCGGAGCAGGTCACCGCCTTCCCCTACCGTCCGACCCGGATCGTGGACTCGATCGCCGACGTCGTGCCGTTGGTCGAGCAGCTCGCCCCGCGGGAGGACGAGGAGCTCTCCGCCGACTGAGGTGCTGTGGTCGCGGGTCGCGGGTCGGGTCGCGGTCCGGCTCAGACGGTCAGCAGCGCGGCGCAGACCTCGAGGTCGCTCGCGCGGGCGAGGTCCGGCAGGGCGACGAAGATC
>JBMDXL010000137.1:0-3661 GCA_048594465.1 Microlunatus sp.
TCGATCAGCACCAGCTGCGCGTCCGGGCGGTGGACGATGCCCCGGATGGCGTGCCTGGTGGTCTGCGGCTTCGACGAGGCGATGGCGATCTTGCTGCCCACCAACGCGTTGGTCAGGGTCGACTTGCCCGCGTTCGGCCGCCCAACGAAGCAGGCGAATCCGGACCGGTAGCCGGGTGGCGTCGTCGGGGTGAGCCCGGCGCCGGTCCCCGACGGGGTCACCTCGCTCACAGCGCGATCCGGTCGGTGACGGAGCCGCTGGCGTCGGCGAGCCAGACGACCACGGCGGGTCCGCCCAGGTCGACGCCGGCCGACCGGTCGGTGTCGGCCAGCGTCTCGGCGCCCACGACCGCGACCGCCTCCAACCCCGGCGCCCCGGACGAGACGGCCATCGCCACCGCGAGCTGGGTAGCCGACAGCCGCAGGGTCGGCAGCTCGATGCTCGTGGCCGCGTACGTCCGCCCGTCGGTGTCCCGCACCGCCGCTCCCTGGGTCGCCTGGGTGCGGGCCCGGGCCGCGCGGGCCAGGGTGATGATCTTGCGGTCCTCGGGATCGGTGGGGTCGCTCACTCCAGTCATGATGCCCTCGCCTCCCGCCCTGAAGCCAGCTGGGTCGCGGCGTCGACCCCGCGGTCGTCGGTCGCGTCGTCCACCCGGGAGACGATCACCGAGCCGATCTTGTTGCGGCGACCGGTCGCCCGCTCGGCCACCAGCTCGAGTCCGTCGTAGCTGATGACCGAGCCCGCGATCGGCACCTTGTTCAACAGCTTGGCCATCAGACCGCCCACCGTCTCCACGTCCTCGTCGTCCAGCTCGAGGCCGAACAGGTCGCCGAGCTCGTCGATCGGGAGTCGCGAGGACACCCGGTAGCGGCCGTCGGCTAGCTGGGAGACGTCGGAGTTCTCCTCGTCGTACTCGTCGGTGATCTCGCCGACGATCTCCTCCAGGATGTCCTCGATCGTCACCATCCCCGCAGTGCCGCCGAACTCGTCCACCACCACCACCAGGTGCACGCGCTTGGCCTGCATCTCCTTCAGCAGCTGGTCCACCGGCTTGGAGTCCGGGCACCAGGACGGTTTGCGCATCATCGACTCGACCCGCTCCGTGGTCTGGGAGTCGGGGGCGTCGTAGACGCGCTTGATCACGTCCTTGAGGTAGAGCACCCCGATCACGTCGTCCAGCCCGTCCTTGATCACCGGGATCCGGCTGAACCCCGAGCGCAACGCCAGGGAGACGGCCTGGCGGAGGGTCTTGTAGTGCTCGATGTAGACCATGTCGGTCCGCGGCACCATCACCTCGCGAACGATGGTGTCGCCGAGGTCGAAGACCGAGTGGATCATCTGCCGCTCGCCGGACTCGATCACCTCGCTGCGCTCGGCCAGGTCGACCAGCTCCCGCAGCTCGGCCTCTGTCGCGAACGGACCCTCCTCGAAACCCTTGCCCGGCGTGAGGGCGTTGCCGATCAGGATGAGCAGGCGGGGCAGCGGGCCCAGCACGGTGGTCAGGGCCACCAACGGACCGGCCACCTTGCAGGCCACCGCGTCGTGGTGCTGCTGCCCGAGGGTGCGGGGGGCCACCCCCCACAGCACGTACGAGATCACGATCATCGGGCCGGCGGTGATCAGCACCCGCTCCCAGGTGCCGTCGTAGATGCCGAAGACGACCAGCGCCACCAAGACGATGACCGAGATCTCGCACACGGTGCGGATGAACAGCGCGGTGTTGAGGTAGCGGGGCGGGTCCTCGGCGATCCGGCGGACGCGTTGCGCCCCCGGACGCCCCTCGACCACCAGCCGGTCGGCGCGGGCCCGGGTCAGCGACGACAACGCGGCCTCGGCCGCAGCCATCAACCCGGCCAGCATCGCCAGCACGAGCGCGATGCTCAGCTGGATCCAGTCGGCCTGGTTCACCGGACCCGCGTCCCCCGGGCGTTGCGCTGGGCCCGTTCAGTGGCCCAGGCAGCCAGCAGATCGTCCTTCAGACCGAACATCTCGGCCTGTTCCTGCGGTGTGCCGTGGTCGTACCCGAGCAGGTGGAGCATGCCGTGGACCAGCAGGTACTCCGCCTCGGCGTCCGGGGTGCGGTGGTGCTCCGCGGCCTGACGGGCGGTCACCGCCGGGCAGAGCACGATGTCACCGAGCAGACCTTCCGGCGGGTCCTCGTCGTCGGTGGGTGCCCGCAACTCGTCCATCGGGAAGGACAGCACGTCGGTCGGGCCGGGCTCCCCCATGTACTTCTCGTGGTAGGCCGTCATGGTGTCCTCGTCCACGCAGACGATGGACAGCTCGGCCTGCGGGTGGATCCGCAGCTTCTCCAGGACGAAGTCGGCCAGCCGGAGCAACCCGGAGGTGTCGACCTCCAGGCCGGACTCGTTGTTGATCTCGACGGTCACCGACGGAGCCTCTCGGGAGTGCAGGGGTGCCGGGGGTCGACACGCCTTTCGTCGGCACCCGGCGCGACGAACGAGCGAGACCCTGCGGAGTCGGTGACCGCGGAGCGCGGAGCGCGACCATCGGACACGGTCACCGACGGGGCCTCTCGGCGGGGGCGTCAGTCGCCTCGAACTTGTCGTACGCCGCCACGATCCGGCCGACCAGCTTGTGCCGGACGACGTCGTGGTTGGTGAGGTGGCAGAAGGCGATGTCGGACACGTCGTCGAGGATGCCCTGCACCACCCGCAGACCACTGCGCGTGCCGCCCGGCAGGTCGACCTGGGTGATGTCGCCGGTCACCACGATCCGCGAGCCGAACCCCAGCCGGGTGAGGAACATCTTCATCTGCTCCATGGAGGTGTTCTGCGCCTCGTCCAGGATGATGAACGCGTCGTTCAGCGTGCGTCCCCGCATGTACGCCAGCGGCGCGACCTCGATGGTGCCGGCCGTCAGCAGCTTGGGGATCGACTCCGGGTCGAGCATGTCGTGCAACGCGTCGTAGAGCGGGCGCAGGTAGGGGTCGATCTTCTCGTTCAGCGTGCCGGGCAGGAAGCCGAGCCGCTCGCCCGCCTCCACCGCGGGCCGGGTCAGCACGATCCGGTTGACCTCCTTGGCCTGCAGCGCCTGGACGGCCTTGGCGACGGCCAGATAGGTCTTGCCGGTGCCGGCGGGACCGATGCCGAAGACCACGGTGTGCTTGTCGATCGCGTCGACGTAGCGCTTCTGGTTCAGCGTCTTGGGTCGGATCGTCTTGCCGCGCGACGAGAGGATGTTGTGGGTCAGCACGTCGGCCGGGGCGGGCTCCTCCGCGGCCATCATGGCGCAGATCCGCTCGACGGCGTCCGGGGTCAGACCCTGGCCGGTGCGCAGCACCGTGACCATCTCGTTGATCACGTCGGCGGCCAGGCTGACGGCGGCGTAGCTGCCGGTGAGCGTGATCTCGCTGCCCCGGACGTGGATGTCGGCCTCGAGCTCACGCTCCAGGATCCGCAGGAACTCGTCCCGCGGCCCCAGCACGTTGACCATGTCGATGGAGGAGGCGACGCTGATCCGGCGCTCCAGGGGTTGGTCACCCCGGACGGGCGTGGGCCCGCTCCGACGGGGAGCGGGGCTTGCCGGTCTGTCTTGGCTGGTCAGGGAGTCCACCTCGGGCTGGGGTCGTCGTACCCGCCCATCCTAATGACCGGCACCGACACGCCCAAGGTGTTTGGGCGGCGAGGTCGTCTCAGAC
>JBMDXL010000138.1:0-3619 GCA_048594465.1 Microlunatus sp.
GCCGGCCTGCCGCCAGCTCGGCCAGGTGCTCGGTGCGGACCCGGGGCACGAACACCCCCGGACCCACGGCGACCCTCCGACCACCGAAGGCGACCCAGCCCAGCAGCTGCTCCAGCGGCTCCCCGGACACCCGCGCGGCCACCAGGCGCTCGAGCCCGGTCGGGTCGCCGGTCGCGGCCTCCAGCAGCAGAGCGGCCTCGTCTTCGGCGAACACGCAGCCGGCCGTCCGCAGCCGGGCGACCACGTCGGTGGCCGACGCCTTCTCCCCCACCCCGGGATCCCCTGCGGACATGCCGCCCACTCTGCCCCACGCCTGGGCGGTGATCGGGCACCGCCGGAGCACAATGACCCCATGGCGACCACTCCCGCCCGTCGACCGCCCCTGCTGGTGGCCCTGCAGACCGAAGCCACGGTGCTGATGAGCCTGGCCATCGGGCAGGCCGGCCTGGCCGCCGGTTTCCTCGGTGGCTCGGAGGGGCTGAAACCGGTGCACGGCGTGAACGCGTACGCGCTGCTGGCCGTGACCGTGGCCCTCGTGGTCACGGCCGTCCTCCACCGCCGGGGCGGCGGGCCCCGCTGGCCGGTGCTCGCCGGGGTGATCCTGCTGCTGGTCGAGACGCTGCAGCTGGTGCTGGCCCGGTTCGAGGTGGTCGGTCTGCACATCTTCTCCGGGGTGCTGTTCGTGGTGCTGGCCACCCTGCTGACGTCCTACCTGTTCCGGCCCGGGTTCACGCCGTCGACCGGCCGCCCGGCTGTGCGAGGCTGAGCCCCGTGCCGAAGCCAGGAGTGGTCGACAACGCCGTCTACGTCGACGGGTACCGGGTCGACTCGCCACCGACGCTGGAGCAGACCTACGACCTGCAGAAGCGACGCGAAGGACTCGCCTGGATCGGCCTCTACCGGCCGAGCGACACCATGATCCAGTCGGTGGCCCAGGAGTTCGACCTGCACTACCTGATGGTCGAGGACGCGATCGTCGCGCACCAGCGCCCCAAGCTCGAGCGCTACGGCACCACCTTGTTCACCGTGCTGCGGCCGGCGCGCTATCTCGACGCCGAGGAGGAGGTCGAGTTCGGCGAGCTGCACGTGATCACGGGGCCGGACTTCGTGGTCACCATCCGGCACGCCGAGCGCCCCGATCTGGCCCGGGTCCGGCTCCGGCTGGAGAAGCACCCCGGCCTGCTGACGCAGGGGCCCGAGGCCATCCTCTACAGCATCATCGACCAGGTCGTGGACGACTACTCCCCCGTCGTGGCGGGTCTGGAGAACGACATCGACGAGATCGAGAAGCAGCTGTTCGACGGCGACCCGGACGTCTCCCAGCGGATCTACCTGCTGATGAGCGAGGTGATGGACTTCCAGCGGGCGGTCAAGCCGCTGGTCGCCATGATGGACAACCTGGCCCGGGGGTTCGAGAAGTACCGGGTGGACATCGAGCTGCAGCGCAACCTGCGCGACGTCCAGGACCACGTGCTGCGGATCGTCGACCAGGTCGACACCTTCCGTACGCTGCTGCAGAACGCGCTGAGCGTGGACGCCACCCTGACCGCGCAGCGGCAGAGCGAGGAGACCCGGCTGCTCACCCAGACCAGTCTCGAGCAGGGCGAGCAGATGAAGCGGGTCTCGTCCTGGGCGGCCATCCTGTTCGCGCCGTCCCTGATCGGCGGCATCTACGGGATGAACTTCACCCACATGCCCGAGCTCGACTGGCGCTTCGGCTACCCGATGGCCATCGCCATGATGCTGACCCTGGCGCTGATCCTGTTCGCGGTGTTCCGCCGCAAGGGCTGGCTGTAGTCGAGGTCGCCCCGGCGGACCCTTGTCAGGTGCCCGACCGGTCGGCCGGCCGACGCGCTCAGCTCGCCGCGCTCTCCTCGGCCACCACGACCATCGACTCCAGCCACGGCGCCCCGAAGGCGGTGCTCATGGCCACGTCGGCGGCGTCCCGGCCGACCCCGATCAGCACCCGGCCCTTGCGGGGGATGTTGTTCCGCGGGTCGAAGGTGTACCAGCGGTCGCCGAGCCACACCTGCATCCAGGCGGCGAAGTCCATCGGCGCGTCCTTGTGCTCGACCTCGATCTCGGGCAGGTACCCGAACACGTACCGGGCCGGGATGTTCAGTGCCCGGCACAGCGAGACACCGAGGTGGGTGAAGTCGCGGCAGACCCCGTAGCCCGACTCGTGCACGTCGGCGGCCGTGCTCCAGGCGTTGGTGGTGCCGTACTGGAAGGTCAGGTGCTGGTTCACGTAGTCGCAGATGGCCTGCACCCGGCCGTAGCCCGGCTTCACCCCACCGAAGCGGGACCAGGCCTCGCCGGCCAGGACGTCGGGCAGGCAGAAGCGGCTCGGCAGGGTGTAGATCATCACCTCGTCGGGCAGATCGGCCGGCGCGATCTCGGGGGCGTCCAGGTCGATCTCCTCGGTGGCGTCGGGCACCTCGGCCGTGGCCCGGAAGGTGATCTCCGAGCGTCCCGCCGGCAGCATCAGCCGACGGCAGCGGTTGCCGTAGCTGTCGCGGTAGCTGCGGGTCTGGATGGCCGGGTCCGACGTCCACTCCTCACCGGAGATGGTAGCGATGTCGCCGAGCACGGGTTCCACCTGGAACACAGCGTGCACGGGCCGCTGGGACCACTGGACGAAGGTGCAGCCGAGGTCGATGCGTCGGGTACCCATGGTTTCCCCTTCGGGAGGCAGACAGAGCCGGTGCAGCAAAGCGTGGCGTACTGTCGGGAGCTGACCTCAGGCGGGGTGACGGCTCCGGGGAACCGGGGATTCGGCGTTGAACGCCGCCTGGCGGTTTAAGAGGTAAACGTACCGGAGAAAGGACCTCGCTTCCTCATGACGTCATCCGTGCCCGACATCGCCCTGAACAACGGCACCAGCATCCCGCAGCTCGGCTTCGGGGTCTTCCAGATCCCGCCGGAGCAGACCCGGGACGCGACCGCGCTCGCCCTGGAGGTCGGCTACCGGCACATCGACACCGCGGAGATGTACCGCAACGAGGCCGGGGTCGGCGAGGCCGTCCGCGCCACCGGCCTCGACCGCTCCGAGATCTTCGTGACCAGCAAGCTGAACAACGCCGCCCACGCCAACGACGACGCGCTGGCCGCGTTCGACGAGACGTTGCGCACCCTGGACATCGGCTACGTGGACCTGTTCCTCGTGCACTGGCCGCTGCCCACCGTCTCCGACTACGTCGAGACCTGGAAGGCGATGGAGGAGATCTACGACGGCGGCAAGGCCCGCGCCATCGGGGTCTCCAACTTCCAGACCACCCACCTCAACCGGCTGGCCGCCGAGTGCACGGTGGTGCCGGCGGTCAACCAGATCGAGGTGCACCCGTACCTGACCAACGAGACGGTGCGGGCCTACGACGCCGACCACGGGATCGCCACCGAGGCCTGGTCGCCGATCGCCCAGGGCGGCGTGCTCGACGACCCGACCATCGTGACCATCGCCGAGCGGGTGGGCCGGACCCCGGCCCAGGTCACACTGCGCTGGCACGTCCAGCGCGGCGACATCGTCTTCCCCAAGTCGGTCACCGAGTCGCGCGTCCGGGAGAACTTCGCCCTGTTCGACTTCGAGCTGACCGACGCCGACGTGGCGGCGATCAGCGCG
>JBMDXL010000139.1:0-2066 GCA_048594465.1 Microlunatus sp.
GCCGCGGGCCGACCCTCGCCCCGCCCCGCCCACCTGGCGGCCGGTGGCCGCCGCGGTGTGCGTCTGCGCCGGACTGGCCGTGATGGCCTCCGCCGGGATGGTCGGCCCCGGCGGGCTCAACCCGGTCTGGCCGCTGCTCCCGGTGGTCGGTCTGGCCGTGTTCGGGGTGCTGCTGCCGCCGGGCCGCACGAGCGTGTGAGCTCAGGGGGCGTCCTGGACCCTCGACTCACACGGTGTCCGGCGCCACCCACTGCAGCGACCAGTGGTACATGGCGATGGCCGCCGCCGCCCCGGCGTTCAGCGACCGGGTGGAGCCGTACTGGCTGATCGAGACCAGCCGCTCGCACGCCGCGACCAGCTCGTCGGTCAACCCCGGGCCCTCGGACCCGAAGACCAGACAGACCCTCTCCGGCAACCGGGTCGACTCCAGCGGGACCGACCCGGGCAGGTTGTCGACCCCCACGATCGCGCAGCCCTCGGCGGCCATCGCCGCGGCGAAGCCGGCCACGTCGGGGTGGTGGTGGACGTGCAGGTACCGGTCGGTGACCATGGCCCCGCGGCGGTTCCAGCGCCGTCGGCCGAGGATGTGCACGCCGGCCACGTTGAACGCGTTGGCGGTCCGCACGATCGAACCGATGTTGAAGTCGTGCTCCCAGTTCTGGATGGCCACCCGCAGCGGCTGGCGCCGCCGGTCCAGCTCGGCGACGACGGCCTCCACCGTGCGGTAGCGGAACTCGTCGACCACGTTGCGCCGGTCACCCTCGGCCAGCAGCTCGGGGTCCCAGCCCGGTCCCGTCGGCCACGGCTGCGGGTGCGGACCGACACCGGGAGCCGCCGGGCCGGGTGGCGGCGTGCCCAGGCTCACGTCCTCGTTCCCGGCTGATTCCACGAGGTCGAACGGTATCCTCTACCCGGTGACCGCACTCGACGCCGCCCTGCTGACGCCGATGCTGCTGCCGTCCTGGATGGACCCGGAGTTCCTGATCCAGTTCTTCGGTCCGTACGCCCTGTGGGGCGTCGCCTTCGTGGTCTTCGCCGAGTGCGGGCTGTTCGCCATCCTGCCCGGCGACTCGCTGCTGTTCACCGTCGGTCTGTTCGTGGCCATCGGGGCGATCGACCACAGCCTGGTCTTCGTCTGCGTCGTGCTGACCCTGGCCGCCGTGCTGGGGAACGTCACCGGCTACTGGATCGGGCGACTGATCGGACCGCCGCTGTTCCGGCCACGGACCGGGCTGGCGGGCAAGATCTTCCAGCAGTCCTACGTCGACAAGACCCACGTGTTCTTCGAGAAGTACGGGAACCGCGCCCTCATCCTGGCCCGCTTCGTGCCGATCGTCAGGACCTTCGTCACCCTGGTGGCCGGGGTCGGCCGGATGGACTTCCGCAAGTTCATCACCTACACCGCCATCGGCGGCATCCTGTGGGCCTGCGGGATCACCGTCCTGGGCTACTACCTGGGCACCATCCCGTTCATCCGCGACAACCTCGAAGCCGCGCTGATCCTGATCGTCTTCGTGTCGGTCATCCCGATGCTGGTGGAGTACGTCCTGCACAGGCGGCGGGCCAAGCAGGCCCTGGCGGCCGCGGCGGACGGATCCGCCGGTACCGCGGAGCGCTGACCCTCAGCCCACCCGCAGGTCGGCCATCGCCTGGCGCACCGCCGGCAGGAACGGGGCCGGCGCGTTGTCGGGGATGGTGCCGTAGAACAACCCGGCCTCGCCCTGGGTGCCGACGTCGACCACCACCACGATCATCGTCTCGCCCTTGGCCTGGATGCCCGGGATGTCGAAGGTGAGGTGCGACTCGATCAGGTACGCCTCGTGGCCGTCGACGGTGATCGCCGAGCGCCGGGTGTCGGTGCGGTTGATCTCGTGGTCGTCGTAGAAGAGGGCGACCACGCAGTCGGCGACCACGCCGGCACCCTGCTCGGGACCGTAGAACCCGTCGCCGGCGAACAGCCGCGCGATCAGGGCCCAGGCCACCCAGGTGGTCTGGCCGGGGGGGGGGGGGGGGGCCGCCGCCGGGGGGCGCGGGGGGGGGGGGCAGGCGGGGGGGCGGGGGGGCGC
>JBMDXL010000014.1:0-2519 GCA_048594465.1 Microlunatus sp.
GGGGGCCGGGAGTAGTAGGGGGTGACCACCAGCAGACCGGCGGCACCGGCCTGCTCGGCGGCGGCGGCCAGCCGGAGCGTGTGAGCCGTGTCGAAGGTGCCGACGCCGGCCAGCACGTGGCACCGATCGCCCACCGCCGCGACCACCGACGCCAGCAGCGCGGACTTCTCGGCGTCGGAGGTGGTGGGTGACTCCCCCGTCGTCCCGCTAATCACCAGCCCGTCGTGCCCCAGCTCGTCGACCAGGTAGGTGGCCAGCGCGGCCGCGCCGTCGGTGTCGAGCGCGCCGTCGTCGGCGAACGGCGTCACCATCGCCGTCAGCAGACGTCCGAACGGCGGGGCGATGGGCATGGCGACCATCCTAGGCCGAGGAATCTCTCGCCCGACCCCCTCCGACGACCGGGGTGACGACAGATTGTGTGGCCTGCTCCGGACTGCGTCCGCGCGTTCACCGGCGGTTGCCGACGCGAGCGGGGAGGCCGTCAACCACTAGGCTGGCCGTCGTGACCGCTGCACCCGCGAAGACCCCCGTGAAGTCCGCTCCCAAGCCCGCGTCCTGGGCGTACGCCGAGGACTTCGTCGCCGAGTCCGAGGCCGCCGCCGAGGCCCGGGCCGCCTCCGGCCCCCTCGGGGTGACCCCGATCGGTCGGGGCGGCGCCAGCACCTTGTCCTTCCTGGCCTCGGTGGTGCGGGCCAAGGCCGTGGTGGAGATCGGCACCGGCTCCGGCGTCTCGGGGCTGGCGCTGTTCGCCGGCATGCAGCCCGACGGCATCCTGACCAGCGTCGACATCGAGGCCGACCACCAGCGGGTCGCCCGGAAGGCGTTCCTGTCGGTCGGCATCCCCACCCAGCGCTTCCGGCTGATCGCCGGCGCGGCCCTGAACGTGCTGCCGCGACTGAGCGACGGTGCGTACGACCTCGTGTTCATCGACGCCGACAAGGTGGAGTACCCGGCGTACGTCGAGCAGGGCGTCCGGCTGCTGCGCACCGGTGGTGTGCTGGTGGTCGACAACGCGCTGCGCGGGGACCGGGTCGCCGACCCCCACGACGACGACGACGAGGTGCTGGCCATCCGTGACGCCCTCGGCATGGTCGCCGACGACGAGCAGCTCCGTCCGGTCCTGCTCCCCGTCGGCGACGGCCTCCTGGCCGCGGTCAAGCTCTGACCCCACGGTCCGCCGTCGTCACGGCGGAGCGGCGCGGCCAGGTCCAGGCGGTGCGCAGGATGAAGGCCAGCAGCAGCACCTCCAGCCCGATGGAGAACCCGTAGAAGTAGGCGTACGCGAAGGACTCCTCGCCGGCCAGGTTGTAGATCGAGAACGGGATGTAGAGGGCGGCGACCACGAGGGTGACGACCCGGGTGACCTGGGCCGGCAGCGTCGCGGAGAGCACGATCATCGTGATCGGGACCGCCATCGAGGTCAGGGCCAGCGACACGAAGGCCGGACCGGTCGCGAACACGTGGACGGTGCCGCTCTGGATCTCGGCCAGGAACCCGGGCTTGTAGAGGGCGAGGTAGTCGACGTAGATGTACAAGAACATGAAGCTGGTCCAGGCGGCGGCGAGCCGGGCCCGGACGGGCAGCCTCGCCTCATCCAGCGTCGCTCGCGAGGGCGGGGCCTGGAGCGTGGTGGGTGACGGGTGGTTGGTCATGGCGGGACTCCTCGGTGGGATCGGGTAGGTGCCTCCAACCTCGCGGATCGCGGCGGCGCGCACATCGGCCGCGGGGCCGGATCTGACCTGGTCGCCGGCACGACCGGGCACCTGTCCTTTCGGCTGATGCGCCGCACCCGCCCGCTGCCTAGGCTGACCCGGTGGTCACCGACGCGCTGCGCTCGCTGTGGGCCGAACCGCGCCCCGCGAACGCACCGCCGCGGGGCTGGCGGGACTGGGCCCTGGTCGCCGGGCTGACCGGCTGGTCCGTGGCCGAGGTCCTGCTCCGCCACGACCTGGCCCCGGGACCCCTGCTGCTCGTCTCGGCGCTGGCGGTCATCGCTCCCCAGCTGTGGCGACGCAACCACCCGCTCGCCGCCGTGGCGGTGTGCTTCGGCACCCTGGCCGCCGTCGACGTCGTCAGGGTCCTCACCGGCTCGGCCGGCGAGCTGCTGAACAGCAGCCTGGCGACGTTGGTCCTGGCGTACGCCCTGGTCCGGTGGGGCTCCGGCCGCGAGGCCGCGAGCGGGTTCGGCCTCATCCTGCTCTGGCTCCCGCTGGCCACGGCCGTCGACGGCACCGGTCTGGCCGAGAGAGTCGCCGGGTACGCGGTCTTCCTGTGCGCCGCGGCCCTCGGCGCCGCCGTCCGCTACCGGGCGAGGGTCCGCGGCCGCGACCTCGAGCACGCCCGGGCGCGCGAGCGCGAGCAGCTCGCTCGCGAGCTGCACGACACCGTCGCCCACCACGTTTCGGGCATCGCCATCCAGGCCCAGGCCGGGCGGGCTGTCGCCACCACCCATCCCGAGCGGGCCGCCGAGGTCCTGGCCGTGATCGAGGAGGCGGCCACCAGCACCCTGACCGAGCTGC
>JBMDXL010000140.1:0-9028 GCA_048594465.1 Microlunatus sp.
GAGTACCGGTTCGGGTTCGCCGGGAGCGAGTGGGGCGAGCTCGAGGGCATCGCCAACCGCACCGACTTCGACCTGAGCACCCACAGCCAGCACTCCGGCACCGACCTGTCGTTCTTCGACCCGGCCGCCAACGAGCGCTTCACGCCGTACGTGATCGAGCCCGCCGCCGGGCTGACCCGGTCGTTGATGACCTTCCTGATCGAGGCGTACACCGAGGACGAGGCGCCCAACACCAAGGGCGGGGTGGACAAGCGGACGGTGCTCAAGCTGGATCCGCGACTGGCCCCGGTCAAGGCCGCGGTCCTGCCGCTGAGCCGCAACGCCGACCTCTCGCCCAAGGCCCGCGACCTCGCCGCGACCCTGCGCCGCAACTGGAACGTGGACTTCGACGACGCCCAGGCGATCGGGCGTCGCTACCGCCGGCAGGACGAGATCGGCACGCCCTACTGCCTCACCGTCGACTTCGACACCCTCGAGGACGACGCCGTGACGGTGCGCGAGCGCGACACGATGACGCAGGAGCGGGTCAGCCTGTCCAAGGTGACGGAGTACCTGGCGACGCGTCTGGTGGGCTGCTGATCTTGTCCTCGTTCGAGCGGGTAGGCGGTGGTCGAGAGCGCGCCGGGACTCCGGTGGGGGATCGGCGGCTACCATCCGCCGCCCGCGCAGGCTCGGTCGGCTCCCGCCAGACCCGCCACGCCGCCTCACCCCACCCGGAGACCCAGCGCTCCGCGGTCGGCGGTGAGCTGGGTGCCCGGGATCTGCAGCCTGGTCACGTCGGCCAGTCGGTGACCTCAGCCGGGAGCGCCCATCCTGCGGTATCGCGTTCGATGGTCATGGAGGGCCTGGATGGGAGTGCGGCTGGTGTCGAGGGCTCGGGTGCTCGCGGGCTGACGCTCGGGACGCTGACGGTGGACACGCCGGTGATCTTGGCGCCGATGGCGGGGATCACGAACGCGTCGTACCGGCAGCTGTGCCGGGAGCAGGCGGAGGCGGGGGCAGTGCCGCCCGGAGGGCAGGCGGGGTTGTTCGTCTGCGAGATGATCACCAGTCGCGGGGTCGTCGAGGGCGACCGCAAGACGGTCGACATGCTCCAGTTCGACCCGGGGGAGAAGGTCCGATCGGTCCAGCTGTACGGGGTCGACCCGGTGATCATGGGCCGGGCCACCGAGATCCTGATCAACGACTTCGCCGTCGACCACGTCGACCTGAACTTCGGCTGCCCGGTGCCCAAGGTCACCCGCAAGGGTGGGGGAGCCGCCCTGCCGTACAAGCGGCGGTGGCTCGAGCTGATCTTGACCGCGGTGGTGGGAGCGGCCACGCCGTACGGGGTCCCGGTGACCATGAAGACGCGGATCGGTATCGACCTCGATCACCAGACGCACCTGGACGCCGGGCGGATCGCCGAGCAGACCGGGTGCGCGGCCATCGCGCTGCACGGGCGGACCGCGCAGCAGGCCTACTCGGGCGAGGCGGACTGGGACGCCATCGCGGACCTCAAGCAGCACGTGAGCATCCCCGTGCTCGGCAACGGCGACATCTGGGAGGCCGGCGACGCACTCGAGATGGTGCGCCGGACCGGGGTCGACGGCGTGGTCATCGGCCGGGGCTGCCTGGGCCGGCCTTGGCTGTTCCGGGATCTGACCGACGCTTTCGCCGGGCGGCCGACGCGGACTCTGCCGACGCTGGGTGAGGTGGCGCGGATGGTGCGCCGGCACGCGGAGCTGCTGGTCGGCTACAGCGACGAGGTGCACGGTCTCGCCGAGATGCGCAAGCACATGGCCTGGTACTTCAAGGGGTTCCCGGTCGGTGGCGACCTGCGGCGGGCGTTGGGACTGATCTCCAGCTTCGACGACCTGGACGCCGCCCTGGTGCAGCTGGACGACGATGTGCCGTTCCCGACCGCCGAGCTGGGGTCGCCGCGAGGTCGGCAGGGTTCGCCGCGCGCGAAGGTCGCGCTGCCCGAGCGCTGGCTGGACGACCCGTGGGCGGTCGATCTCGAGCTGGCGGACGCCGAGCTCGGGATCTCGGGTGGTTGACCCGCGATGAGGGCACGCGAGGACGGGGGAGACATCTCCCCCCGGGCGCAGCAGTGGGCGGCGACCATGCACGGGCACACCGAGGCTGGTCTGGTGCGGGCGCATGCGAGCTCGCACGCCGTGACCGGCCCAGGTCCGGTGATCACCCGCGAGCGTCGGGAGGAGTGGGAGGCCGTACGCCTGCGTCCGGGCGCGACCCGGGCCGTCGGCGCCGGGCACCGGGCTCGGGACGAGGTACCGGACGCCGAGCGGACCTGCTTCGAACGGGACCGGGACCGGATCGTGCACTCCACCGCCTTCCGCCGGCTGGCCGGCAAGACCCAGGTGGTGGTCTACCCCGGTGATCACCAGCGGACCCGGCTGACCCACGCGCTCGAGGTCGCCCAGGTGGCCACCTCCATCGCCCGCGGCATCGGCGCCAACGTGGCCCTGGTCGACGCCATCGCCCTCGGTCACGACTGCGGTCACGGCCCGGGTGGTCACGCCAGCGAGGACGCCTTCGACGCCTTCATCCCCGAGGGCTACGACCACGGCCCGTGGGGGGCCGACGTGGTGCTCGCGCCGCTGAACCTGTGCGCCGAGACCCTGGACGGCATCCGCAACCACTCCTGGTCCCGGCCGGCGCCGGCCACCATCGAGGGCGAGATCGTCAGCTGGGCCGACCGGATCGCTTACTGCGCCCACGATCTCGAGGACGCGGTCCACGCGGGCATCCTGACCGAGTCCGACATCCCGGCCGAGGTGGCCGACGTCTGCGGACGCACCCGGCGGCAGCAGCTGCGCACCTTCGTCCGCGGGGTGATCCGCGCTGTGGACAGCCACGGCGAGATCGGGCTGGACGCGACCTCGGCGTCCGCACTGGCGGCGCTGCGGGCCTTCAACTACGAGCGCATCTACGTCCGGCCGGCCTCGTTGGCGCAGTCCCGGGCGGTGGTGGAGGTGCTGCGGGCCCTGGTCGAGTTCTACGTCGAGCACCCGGCCGAGCTGCCCTCGCCGTCGGGCTTCGCCGTCACCGCCGACGACCCGGTCCGCGCCGCGGTGGCGTACGTGGCCGGGATGACCGACCGGTACGCCTTCGACCGGGCCGTGGCCGAGCTCGGCTGGGACCCAGCCCGGCTGCCCCGGGCCCTGTAGCCACCGGATCCCGGAGGTGCTGGACGGTGCGCGTGGCGGGGTGGCGGGCGACACGGCCGAAACCCGCTGACGCACACCTTTGGCCACTCACGCGGGCGGTGCACCACCTGCGTGAGTGACGGGAGAAGTGCGTCAGCGGGTACCAGCGAGCGGCCGCCGGCGGAGGAGAGGGCCCGAGGTCAGCGGCGGGCGGTGGCCAGCTCCGGCTCGGCGTCGGCGACCTCGGTGCCGTGGCCGTCGTCGACCATCGTCTCCTCGTTGAAGGGGTCGCCGCCCCGGAGGACGAGAGCCACCTGGTCGTGGTCCACGCTGCGGGTCCAGGTGCCGATCACCAGGGTGGCGATGGCGTTGCCGGAGAAGTTGGTGACGGCGCGGGCCTCGGACATGAACCGGTCGATGCCGACGATCAGACCGACACCGTCGATCAGCTCGGGCCGGTGCGAGGCGAGACCGCCGGCCAGGGTGGCCAGGCCGGCACCGGTGACCCCGGCGGCGCCCTTCGAGGCGATCATCATGAAGACCAGCAGGGAAACCTGCTCCCCGACGCTCAGCGGGTCGCCCATGGCGGTGGCGATGAACAGCGAGGCCATGGTCAGGTAGATCGCGGTGCCGTCCAGGTGGAAGGAGTAGCCGGTCGGCACGACCACGCCGACGGTGGAGCGGGAGACGCCGAGGTGCTCCATCTTGGCGATCAGTCGCGGCAGCGCCGACTCCGAGGAGGAGGTGGCCACGATGAGCAGGAACTCCCGGCCCAGGTAGCGGAACAGCGAGAAGATGTTGATCCGGGCCACGACCCACAGCAGCGTGCCCAGGATGACGAAGACGAAGACCGCGCAGGCGGTGTAGAAGCCGAACATCAAGATCGCCAGCGCCTTGAGGGCGGCGATCCCGGTGGCCCCGACCACGGCGGCGATGGCACCGAAGGCGCCGACGGGGGCGAGCCACATGATCATCGAGAGGATGCGGAAGACCAGCTTCTGCAGGTGACCGATCCCCTTGAGCACCGGCTCGCCGCTCTTGCCCATGGCCTGCAGGGCGAAGCCCACGAGCAGCGCCACCAGCAGCGTCTGCAGCACGACCTCGGTGGTCAGTGCGGAGAACAACGTGGTCGGGATGATGTGCAGCAGGAACTCGGCGGTGGTGAGCTTCTCGCCGGTGACCGCTCCGGCCCCCTTCTCGGCGATCTCCGGGGTGATCTTCAGTCCCTCACCCGGGTGGATGATGTTGCCGACCACCAGGCCGATGAACAGCGCCAGGGTCGACATGGCCAGGAAGTAGACCAGGGCGATGCTGCCGACCTTGCCGACCTGGGAGGCCTTGCGGACCGACCCGATGCCCAGCACGATCGTGCAGAAGATCACCGGGGCGATCATCATCTTGATCAGGTTGACGAACCCGGTCCCGAGCGGCTTGAGGGCCTTGCCCACCTCCGGGAACAGCAGACCGACGGCGATCCCCAGCCCCACGGCGACGATGACCGAGATGTAGAGCCAGTGGGTCCGGTCCTTCTTCTTCTTGCTGACCGGGGCTTCCCCGCTGGGCGGGGTGAGGGTGGCAGCCATGATCTCTCCTCGAATCGACGCTGACGAGTGGGACCCGGATCACCGGGTTGCTCGTATCCTGCGGGCTGAGGTGTGACCGGCGCCTCGTTGCGTACGTTGAGTTCACGTCCGGCTCCCAGCGCCCGGGTCGGACGCGCCCGGTCGCCGCCCACGCGATCGTCGGCCGGTGGTGGACAATGCCGCCATGGCCCCCCTCGACCGGTTGAGGAGCAGCAGCGTCGCGGCGCAGATCCTGCTGCTGCAGCTGGTCGTCGTCGCCGTGGTGGTGGTCGGTGGTCTCGGGCTCGCGGTGATCGACGCGCGGCGGGACGCGGTGCGGTCGGCCGGCGACGTCACCCTCGGCGTGGCCGAGTCGCTCGCCTCCTCACCCACGGTCCGGGCCGGGGCGCTGGTCGCCGATCCGACAGCCGCCCTGCAGCCGTACGCCGACCAGGTCCAGCGGGCCACCGGCACCAGCTTCATCGTGATGATGAGTCCGGACGGCATCCGGTGGACGCACCCGGACCGGAGCCAGATCGGCGGCCGCTATCTCGGCACCATCGAGGCCGCCCGGGCGGGGGGCACCATCACCGAGGAGTACACCGGCACGCTCGGCCGGTCGGTCCGCTCGGTGGCCCCGGTGACCGACGGCGACCGGGTGATCGGGCTGGTGTCGGTCGGCATCACCATCGCGAGCGTCCAGCGTTCGATCTGGCCGAGTCTGCCGCCGATCCTGCTGGCCGGGCTGGGGGCGCTGGCCGTCGGAGCAGCGGGCGCGGTGGCCATCAGCCGCCGCCTGCGGCGGCAGACCCGGGGTCTGGCCGAGACGCAGCTGGTGTCGATGCTCGAGTACTACGACGCGGTCCTGCACGCCGTCCGCGAGGGGATGCTGCTGCTGGACCCGGCGGGACGGGTGCAGCTGGCCAACGACGAGGCCCGGCGGCTGCTGGCCCTCGCCGACGACGTGGTGGGCGCCGACCTGGGTGACCTGGACCTGCCGACCTCCTTCGTGGAGCGGTCCGGCAGCCCCGACGAGATCCGGGACGAGATCCAGCTGGTGCACGACAAGATCCTGGTGGTCAACCGCACCGTGGCCACCTGGGAGGGCCGGGTGGTCGGGTCGGTGATCACACTCCGTGACCGCACCGACCTGCAGTCGGTCTCCGGTGAGCTGGACTCCGCCCGGAGCCTGGCCGACTCCCTGCGGGCCCTCAACCACGAGGCGGCCAACCGGCTGCAGACGGTGGTGTCGCTGATCGAGATGGGGCGGGCCGAGGCCGCTGTCGAGTTCGCCACGGCCGAGCTCGAGCTGTCTCAGCGGCTCACCGATGACCTGGTGGCCGCGGTCGACGACCCGGTGCTGGCGGCCACCCTGCTGGGCAAGACCGCCCAGGCGGCGGAGCGCGGCATCGAGCTGACCGTGGTGCCGGGCTCGCGGGTCGCCGAGCACGGCTTCGACCCCCAGGACCTGGTCACCCTGGTCGGCAACCTGATCGACAACGCCCTCGACGCCACCGGCGAGGTCGAGCGGACCCGTCGGGTGGAGGTGCTCTGCGACCTGGAGGGTGACCGGCTGCGCCTGCGGGTCGGCGACTCGGGACCCGGACTGCCCCCCGAGCAGCGCCAGCAGGTCTTCACCCGCGGCTGGTCGACGAAGCCCGGGGCCGACGGCATCGGCCGGGGGATCGGGCTGGCCCTGGTGACCGAGGTCGTCCGGCGCCTCGGTGGCCGGATCGAGATCGGCGTCTCGCCCCTGGGCGGGGCCGAGTTCACCGTCGAGATCGGCAGCGAGGACGATCGGACGCAGACGCGGGCGACGCGGGTGTCGACCGCCCGGGGGGAGCACGCGTGACGACATCGGCGGAGCCGTCGGCCTCCTCGGGCCTGACCGCGGTGGTGGTCGAGGACGAGGCGGTGGTGGCCGAGGCCAACGCGGTCTACCTGCAGCGCCTCGGGCTCACGGTCGTCGGGGTCGCCCGCTCCGGTCGCGAGGCGCTGCGGCTGCTCGCGGCCCATCCCGACATCGACCTCGTGGTGCTCGACATGAACCTCCCCGACAGCCACGGACTCGATCTGCTGCGGCGCATCCGGGGAGCCGGTCACGGGGCCGACGTGATCGCCGTGACCGCGGCCCGCGACGTCGACGTGGTCCGTCAGGCGGTGGCGCAGGGCGTGGTGGCGTACGTGATCAAGCCCTTCACCTTCAGCTCCTTCCGGGCCAAGATCGAGCAGTACCTGGCGTATCGGACCCAGCTGGACAGTCGGCAGGCCGCTCTGGGGCAGTCCGAGATCGACGCCATGATCGCCACGCTGCGGCCGGCGCTGAGCTCGCAGAACCTGCCGAAGGGTCTGTCGGTGGAGATGCTGGGGCGGATCACCGGGGTGCTGCAGGGAGCCGACGCGCTCAGTGCGGGCGAGGCGGCGGAGGCGGTCGGCACCTCCCGGGTCACGGCCCGTCGCTACCTGGAGTACCTGGCCGACGCCGCCCTGGTCGAGCGTCGGACCTCGCACGAGGGCCGGGCCGGACGTCCGGAGGTGCGCTATCGCTGGCGCTGATGCCGTGATCGCCCCACCAGCCGGGAAGAAGGCCGGTGCGGCCGACGCCGAAGGGTCCTATGCTCCTGCCGTGTCCTCCGACGCGACGACCTGGTTCGTGGCGACGAGCCAGGAGAAGCGGCGCGTCACCATCGTGGACGTCGCGCGCCGTGCCGGGGTCAACAAGGGGACGGTCTCCCGGGCGCTGCGCGGGATGGACGGTGTCGGTGAGGAGACCCGGCGACGCATCCTGGCCGCCGCCGACGAGCTGGACTACTCGGCGTCGGAGCTCGGCATGGCCCTGGCCACCGGATCGACCCGCACCGTCGGGATCGTCCTGCCCAGCCTGCGGTCCTGGTACTTCTCCGAGGTCGCGTCGGGGGCCAGCGAGGTGCTCAGCGCCGCCGGCTTCCGGATCGAGCTGATCAACCTCGACATCGACTCCGACTTCCTGCAGATCGGGTCCGAGCAGTTCGCCCGGCTGTTCCGGCAGCTCGGTGCCGGTCGGTCGCGGGACGCCCTGCTCTTCGCCGGCACCACCAGCATCCCGGACGCGGCGGAGGGCAAGGCACTGGTCCCGGTGGCCGCCCACGGCAGACCCCTCTCCACGGCACCGGGTCTGTTCGTCGACCACCGCGAGGGCGGCCGGTTGGTGGCTGAGCACCTCACCGGTCTGGGCCACACCTCGTTCGCCATGGTCGAGGGTCAGATGATGGGCAAGATCGACGTGAGCATCTGGGAGCTCCGCGCGGCCGGCTTCCTGGCCGGCCTGGCCGCCGCGGGCCACGACCCCGAGGCGGTGCTGCGGGTGCGCCCCGGCGACTGCCACAGCCGCGACGGCGAACGGGTCGGCCGGCAGCTGCTGGACTCGGGCGATCCCTTGCCCGGTGCGGTTTTCTGCCACTCCGACGAGCTCGCGTTCGGGTTGATCGCGTCGCTCCGGCGGGCCGGCGTGCAGTGCCCGCGGGACATCTCGGTGGCCGGTTTCGACGACCACCCGATGTCCCACCTGTGGGACCTGACCACAATCGACCAGCACGCGCACGCTCAGGGTCGGCGCGCCGCGCAGGCTCTCCTGGAGACGCTCGACGGGGCCGGGCTCAAGCCCGGTGTGCAGCCTGAGCCCCCCGAGCAGCTGCGCGTCGAGCTGGTGGTCCGGGACTCGACCGCTCCGCTTCGACACCCGTAGATAACTATTCGGTCGCGTTCTTGCGTACCAGAGGTCTGCGTGGTCTGCTGCAACAGAATCAGATGGCGTCCACATTGGTGGGCGACAACCGTTGACAACCGGTTGCGTGCCAGGCAGGATCGAGCACGCTAAGGATCACCTCTGGCTAATCGGGAGCCCAGAGGCGACATTCGAGGAGGAATGGATGACTGAAGTCAAGGACGCACTCGGACGCGCTGTCTCGCGTCGGAGCTTCCTGGGGACGACCGCGCTGGCTGGCCTGGGGGTCGCCGGAGCGGGCACGCTGCTCGCCGGTTGCGGCGGCGGCAGCGGCGCTGGACCGGGCGGTAGCACCGGCGGTGGCGGCGAGGGCGGTTCGAAGGGTGCGATCACCTGGGCCTCGTGGGCCAACCCGGGCGAGGGCGAGCGGTTCAAGCAGTTCTCGAAGGACTACACCGCCAAGTACGGCAACCCGGTCACCTGGCAGCAGGTGGTCGGTGACTACCAGTCGAAGCTGCTGACCCAGCTCGCCGGCGGCTCCGCCCCGGACGCCTTCTACATCGGCGACACCTCGATGGCCCCGCTGATCGCCAGCGGCAAGCTCGAGCCGC
>JBMDXL010000141.1:0-11884 GCA_048594465.1 Microlunatus sp.
GAGACCGATCGGCGGCGGATCTCCAGCCGGATCGCCAAGTTGCGTGCATCGCTGCGCGAGATGGATTCGACCCGGGAGACCAAACGGGCGGAACGGCGCCGGCACCGGGTGCCCTCGGTGGCCATCGTCGGCTACACCAACGCCGGCAAGTCCAGCGTCCTCAACCGACTGACCGGGGCCGGGGTGCTGGTGGAGGACGCGTTGTTCGCCACCCTGGACCCGACCACCCGCCGGACCCAGACCTCCGACGGTCGCGTGTTCACCCTGACCGACACGGTCGGCTTCGTCCGGCACCTGCCGCACGACCTGGTGGAGGCCTTTGCCTCGACCCTGGAGGAGTCGGCTCAGGCGGATCTGCTCGTCCACGTGGTCGACGCCTCCGATCCCGACCCGGTCGGTCAGATCCGCGCCGTGCGGGGCGTGCTGGCCGACATCGGCGCCGGCGACGTGCCCGAGCTGGTGGTGCTGAACAAGTGCGATCGCGCCAGCGCCGAGGCGATCACCACCCTGCGCACCGCCGCCCCCGGCGCCGTGGTCACCTCGGCCCGCACCGGCGAGGGGATCGAGGAGCTCCGAGCGGTGGTGGAGTCCCGGCTGCCCCGCCCCGAGCGCGAGGTGCGGGTGCTGCTGCCGTACGAGCGGGGCGACCTGGTCAACCGGATCCACACCAGCGGGGAGCTGGTCAGCCTGGAGCACACCGAGCACGGCTCGCTCGTCACCGCCCGGGTCCACCCGGACCTCGCGGGGGAGCTGGCCCCGTACGAGCTCGCTTCCTCCAGCTGAGCGCACCCCCGAGATGACTGGAACCGGGGGCACCGGTCGGCCGTCCGCGGCCGAGCAGACCGCGGCGGTGCTGGCCGCCGCTGTCGCCGAGATCGGCGGCCACGAGCGTCCCGGACAGAACGAGCTGGCCGCCGCGGTCGGCGACGCACTCGACACCGGGGTCCACCTGCTGGCCCAGGCCGGGACCGGCACGGGCAAGTCGCTGGGCTACCTGGCGCCCACCCTGGTGCGGCTGGCCCGCGGTGACCTCGACCGGGTCGTGGTCACCACGGCGACCCTGGCCCTGCAGAGCCAGCTGGCCGGCAAGGACATCCCGCGGGCGCTGGACGCCGTGGAGACCGTCACCGGTCGGCGGCCGCGGCACGCGATCCTCAAGGGTCGGACCAACTACGCCTGCCTGCTCAAGGTGCGCGACGGGGCCGAGGACCAGGCCGCGCTGATCCCCGCCGCCGATCTGGTGGCCTCGTTGCAGGACTCGCCGCGGACGGCGCCGGAGTCCGCCCTGGGCGCCGAGGTGCTGGCGCTGCGGGAGTGGGCCGAGGAGCAGCTCGATGCCGGCGCGCTGGCCGACCGCGATGATGCTCCCAGCCACACCGAACGCGGCTGGCAGCAGGTCTCCATCCCGGTCCGGGAGTGTCTGGGCACCCAACGCTGCCCGCAGGGTGGGTCGTGCTTCGTGGAGAAGTCCCGGGAGACGGCGCGCGGGGCCGAGCTGGTGGTCACCAACCACGCGCTGCTGGCCATTGACGCCATGCACGGGGGCACCGCCCTGCCCGAGCACCAGGCGGTGGTCATCGACGAGGCCCACGAGCTGACCGCGCGGGTCACCGGGGCGGCCTCGGCCGAGCTGAGTCCGTGGATCGTCGACCGGGTGGGGCGGCGCGCGCTGAGCTGGCTCGACGACGACGACCTGGGGGCGGAGCTGCTGACGGCGGCGGACATCCTGAAGGACGCGCTCGAGGAGACCCCGCTGGAACGCGTGGAGGACAGCGGCGCCCCGGTGATCGCCGCCTTCGAGGCGGTCCGCTCGGTGACCCGGCGGGTGGTGACGGCGCTGGGCAGCGGCACCGACAAGAACGAGCCGGAGTGCCGGCAGGCCGCGGCCGCGGTCAAGGAGGTGTTCGACGTCGCCGAGCGGATGGCGGCGTTGAGCGAGCACGACGTGGTCTGGGTCGCCGACCGCGAGCGCAGCGGCCGTGAGGCCCGGGTGGCTCCGTTGACCGTCGCCGGGCTGATGCGCTCCCGGGTGTTCGGTGAGCACACCACGGTGCTGACGTCGGCCACCCTCAAGCTCGGCGGGGACTTCACCGGCGTGGCCGGGTCGGTCGGTCTGCGGGAGAACGAGCGGGTGCGGGACACGGCGTCGGCGCCCCCGCGGTCCGAGGACGAGGACCACCAGCCCTGGCGGGGCATCGACGTCGGCTCGCCCTTCTCGTACGAGAAGCAGGGGATCCTCTACCTGTCCCGGCAGATGCCGCAGCCGGGGCGCGACGGCATCAGCGACGCGGTGCTGGAGGAGGTCGCGGAGCTGGTCTGGGCCGCCGGCGGTCGCACGCTCGGTCTGTTCTCCTCCCGCCGGGCGGCCGAGACCGCCGCGGTGCACGTCCGCAAGCAGCTGCCGAAGCAGACGATCCTGTGCCAGGGGGACGCCCAGCTGTCGGAGCTGACCCGACGGTTCGTGGCCGAGGAGGAGTCCTCGCTGTTCGGCACCCTGTCGCTGTGGCAGGGGATCGACGTCCCCGGCTCGACCTGCCGGCTGGTCATCATCGACCGGATCCCCTTCCCGCGACCCGACGAACCGCTGACCGTGGCACGTCAGCGGGCCGTCGCCGAGGCCGGCGGCAACGGGTTCATGGCCGTCGCCGCCAGCCACGCCGCGCTGCTGCTGGCGCAGGGTTCCGGCCGGTTGATCCGCCGGGTCAGCGACCGCGGCGTGGTCGCGGTGCTCGACCCCCGCCTGGTCACGGCCCGCTACGGCTCCTACCTGCGATCCTCGATGCCGCCGATGTGGACCACCAGCGACCGGGAGACCGCGATCGGTGCGCTGCGGCGACTGAACGAGACCGACTGAGCCCGACGACGCCTGTCCCGGTCGGGGCAGCCGGCGCTGGCGGCTGTAACAAACGTGTGTGAGGCTGCCCACATGGAGCACTCCTACGATTTCGACCTCGCGGTGATCGGCTCGGGACCGGGCGGTCAGAAGGCGGCCATCATGGCGGCCAAGCTCGGCAAGCGGGTCTGCGTGATCGACGCCAAGCAGATGGTGGGCGGGGTCTGCGTCAACACCGGCACGATCCCCTCCAAGACCCTGCGCGAGGCCGTGCTCTACCTGACCGGCATGCAGCAGCGGGACATGTACGGCGCCAGCTACCGGGTGAAGAACGAGATCACCATCAGCGACCTGCTGAGCCGCCTGCAGCACGTGATCGGGCGCGAGATCGAGGTGATCCGCAACCAGCTGCTGCGCAACCACATCGAGCTGATGGCCGGCAGTGCCTCCTTCCTGGACCCGCACACGCTGTCGGTCGACGGCGACGGTCTGGCCACGATGCGTACGTTGACCGCGGACAAGATCGTGGTGGCCACCGGCACCACGCCCGCGCGACCGCCGTCCATCGACTTCGACGGTGTCCGGGTGCTGGACTCCGACCAGATCCTGACCCTGGAGAAGGTGCCCGACTCCCTCGTGGTGGTCGGGGCCGGGGTGATCGGGGTCGAGTACGCGTCGATCTTCGCCGCGCTCGGCACCCGGGTCACGCTGGTCGAGAAGCGGGCCCAGATGCTCGACTTCTGCGACCCGGAGATCGTGGAGTCACTGAAGTTCCATCTCCGCGACCTGTCGATGTCGTTCCGGTTCGGCGAGGAGGTGCGCTCGGTCGACAGCTCGCCGAACGGCACGGTGACCACCCTGGCCTCCGGCAAGCGGATCGCGGCCGAGGTGGTGATGTACTCCGCCGGGCGGCAGGGCAACACCGACCAGCTGGATCTGGCCCGGGCGGGGCTGGAGGCGGACAACCGGGGTCGGCTGGTGGTCGACGACACCTACGCGACCGCGGTGCCGACGATCTACGCGGTCGGCGACGTGATCGGGTTCCCGGCGCTGGCGGCCACCTCGATGGACCAGGGCCGGCTGGCGGCGGCGTACGCGTTCGGGGAGACGGTCAGCGAGCTGCACCACCTGCAACCGATCGGGATCTACTCCATCCCGGAGATCTCCTACTGCGGTCGCAGCGAGAGCGAGCTGACCCAGGAGGCGATTCCGTTCGAGGTCGGCATCTCCCGCTACCGGGAGCTGGCCCGCGGGCAGATCATCGGCGACTCGTACGGCATGCTCAAGCTGATCGTCCACGCCGACACCCGCGAGATCCTCGGCGTGCACGTCTTCGGCACCAACGCCACCGAGCTGGTCCACATCGGCCAGGCCGTGATGGGTTGCGGGGGAACTGTCGACTACCTGGTCAACACCGTCTTCAACTACCCCACGCTGTCGGAGGCCTACAAGGTGGCGGCGCTCGACGTGGCGAACAAGCTCCGGGCCGTGGCCCGCTTCACCAACCAGCTGCTGACCGACGAGCCCAGCTTGCTGTGAGGGACCGCGACAACCGGAGCTAGAGCCGGCGGAGGACGGCGACCACCTTGCCGAGGATCGAGGCGTGGTTCCCGTCGATCGGGTCGTACGCCGGGTTGTGCGGCATCAACCAGACCTGGTTGTCAGTGCGCTTGAAGGTCTTCACGGTGGCTTCGTCGTTGGGGAGCGCGGCCACGATGTCACCGTTGATCGCGGTCGGCTGCTGGCGGACCACGACCCAGTCGCCGTCGCAGATGGCGGCGTCGATCATCGAGTCGCCGCGGACCTCGAGCAGGAACACAGTTCCCTCGCCGACCAGCTGACGGGGGAGGGCGAACACGTCCTCCACCCGCTCTTCGGCCAGGATCGGACCACCCGCGGCGATCCGCCCGATCACCGGCACGTGCACGGGCTCGGGGTAGGAGTCGTTGATGCCGGTCTCGTCGACCTCGATCTCGGTCGGCGCCAGCGGACGCACCTTGGCCGACTCGTTGACGCCGGGCAGCAGGACCTCCAGCGCCCGTGGCCGGTTGGGGTCCCGGCGGAGGAAGCCCTTGCCCTCGAGCACCTTCAGCTGGTGCGCGACGCTGGACGACGACGCCAGACCGACCGCGTCACCCATCTCCCGGATGCTCGGCGGATACCCCCGGGTCTCCACGGTGTCCTTGATCATCTCCAGGATCCGGCGCTGACGCAGGGTGAGCCCGTCGACCCCGGCCGGGCCGTCCGGCAGCGTCGTCACCGGACTCGTCTCGCCCAGCTGAGCTGCCACCTCACTGGCTCGCGGCCGACCGCGCTTGCGCTGCGGCGTGGGGGGCTGCCCGTCCTTCGTGTTCGCCATGAGCAGCACTGTAGAGAAGGTCGTTCGACCAATCAAACATCTGTTCGAGCGTGTCGCGACCGGCGAGTCCCGCGCACTCGTTGCCGTCGAACTGTCAGACCCGGCTGCTGTCCTGGATCCCTCGAGCCCGCACGTGCTCGTCGGCGGACTGTCAGAGCCGAGCGGCAGGATCGAGATCGAGAAGTTTTCGAAAAGCCTTGCCAATCTCCTGAGGGCCAGGTAAGAATTCAAACAGGCGTTCTATCGAATGTCCGTTCGAGGTAGGAGGAAGCGATGTCCCAGCTCCTGGTGGACCGGAACCCGGTCGGCGAGACCGATCGTGCGGTCCAGGTCCGTGGTCCCGTGCCGACGATGACGGCCGCTCGTCCTGCTCCCGCCTCCCCCCGGCCCACCCGGCGGGTCCGTCCGCGGCGGAGCGGCCGCGGCTCCGGACGGGCGGCGGCGCCGAACCTGCGACCGGCGGTGTTCTGGGCCGCGCCCACCACCGCGCGACGGCCGATCCCGGCAGCACGGTCGTGCACACCGGTCGCGCCCGCGCTCGAGGTCGCGGTGGGATCGGTGACGGGCTGGCGGCTCACCGATCGCGGGGTCGCGGTGGTCCTGGTGGTGGGTCTGATGATCATGGTCGCCGCGCTCACGGTCGTCGGTCTGACGGCGATGTCGGTGACCGGCGACGGCTACCAGGCGACGGTGTCGGCCGGTCTGCCCCGCTGAGAGCGAGGGTTCAGGAGGTTGCGGGGCCGGCCAGGTGAGCCCAGGACGTCGGATCGTCGCGCAGCACGTCGCGGAACGATCGTGGCGGACGGCCGGTGACCCGCTCCACGGTGTCGGTGACGGTCGCCAGCTCGCCGCTCGCGATGGCCTGGTAGGAGCTCACCCAGCCGGTGACCTCGAAGTCCGGCGCTCCGTAGTGACGGCGTGAGGCGTAGGCCTCCTGCTCAGACTCCTGCTGGTAGCGCACCACGCGTCGGCTGACCTCGCTCAGCTGGTGCGCGACCTCGGCCAGCGTGAGGGCAGCGGGTCCGGTGACGTCCAGCGTCGACCCGTCCCAGTTCTCCGACACCAGCATCCGGGCGGCCACGGCGGCCACGTCCTCGTGACCCACCCCGGCCACGGCACCGTCTCCGGCCGGTCCACGGATCACGCCGTCCGGCCCGGCCAGTCCGGCGAGGGCGCTGAGGTAGAGCGAGTCACGGAGGAAGACGTACGCCAGCCCGCTCCGCGCGATGAGCTGCTCGGTGTGGAAGTGGTCGCGGGCGAACGTGAAGGTGGCGTCCGGCGCCGCGCCCTGGAAGGACAGGTAGACGACCCGCCGGACACCGGCGGCGACCGCGGACTCCACCATGGACCGGTGCTCGGCGACCCGGTCGGCGGACTCTCGGCCGCTGACCAGGAGCAGGGTCTCGCAGCCCTGGAGCCCGGCCCGGGCGCCCTCGCCGTCGGTGTAGCCCGCGAAGACCGCGATCTCCGCCGCCACGTCGGGGGCGTGGCGAGCGTCGCGCACCAGCAGGCGGAGCGGGTGCTCCCCGGTCAGCAGTCGGGCCACGCGGGAGCCGATGGCGCCGGTGGCGCCGGTGATCGCGATCATGATCCTGCACCGTACGGGGCGTACCTCCCGCGGTCGTCGGGAGGTGGCGCCACCGGCGTCACCGGATCGGCGACCACCACGGTCGTCATCAGCTTGTCCGCGAACGTCTGGCGCTTCCGGTCCCACAGGGGCCGGAGAAGGCCGACGAGGGCGAGGCCGTCCAGGAGGTGCAGCAGGTCGCGCAGGACGGCGTTGCCGACGCCGACCGGCTGCCCGTTCACCTCGGCGACCAGAGCGATCCGCAGCACCCGCTTGCCCCAGGAGCGCCCGGTGCGTCCGGCGGTCGACCAGCGGTTCCAGCCCACCCAACCGAGACTCGCCAGCAGCAGCACGAGCCCGGTGACCGACCAGAGCAGCGCCGGGCGGAGCGGCTCGCTCAGCAGCGCCTGCGTCAGCGGCACCGAGCCCCGTGAGGTCAGGTCGCCGACCTGGACGTAGAAGAGGCCGTAGCCGACCCAGAACGGGATCATGGCCAGTCCAGTGGGTGCGGTGTCGAGCGCGAAGGCTGCGAACCGGCGGCTCCAGTGGGCGTACGGGTAGACCGGCACCGGCGGCACCCAGGCCGGTGGTACCCAGGCGTGCGGTCGCTGGGCGGCGGGCTGCCGGGCTGGCGTCTGCGGGGCGGGGGACGGGTGGTGCGGTGGGCTGCTCATCGCGACTCCTCCTGGGCCGACCCGCGCGAGTGTAGGCGAGCGATCCGGTCGCGGCTGCCCCCGGACGAGGCAGAATGGCCGGGTGTCCAGCGTCCGCACGACCGAACCGCGACCGTTCGAGGCGGTCGGCGGACTGCGGTGGCTCGCCGGCTACGCCGCGTTCGGGCTCGGCATCGCCACCCTCTACGCCACCACGGGGATCGGCTTCCCGTGCCCCTTCCGGGCGTTGACGGGGTGGGAGTGCCCGTTCTGTGGTGGCACCCGCCTGGGAGCGGCGCTGCTGCGCGGTGACGTGGCGGCCGCGTTCGCGTACAACCCGGTGGTCTTCGCCAGCCTGGTGCTCGGGGTGCTGGTCGGTGGGCTGTGGGTCATCGAGGTCCTCGGGGGTCCCCGGATCCGCCCCCCGGTGCGCTGGTCGGCGGCCGTCCGGCAGGTGCGCCCGGCGGTCTGGTGGACGACGGTGACGGCGCTGACCGTGGTCTACGTGCTGCTCCGCAATCTGCTCTGACTCAGGCGATCAGAACGGTTGACGTTCGGACGGAAGTCGTTAAAAATGGGTGCCGCGTCGGCAGGACCGCCGCCGCGGGTCATTCCGGCTGGCGTTGCGGGGGCGCTCGATCCGAGGGAGCTCCGAGTTGTCGAACTTCGTCAAAGGCGCGTTGGCCCTGGTGGCCGCCGCCGTCGTCCTGATGGCCGGGTTCGGCACCTACGCGTTGTGGTCGGACTCGGAGACCCTGAACGGCGGCACCGTCAGCTCGGGTCAGCTCGCGTTCGAGGGAACCGATCCGGGTGTCTGGGCCGATGCGTCCGAGGGCCTTCCGGGAGACCCGATCACCGACATCACCGCCTTCCGGATCGTCCCCGGTGACGTCCTGACCTACACCTTGACGCGGACGGTCCGCGCCAGCGGCGACAACCTCGTGGCCACGCTGGCCGCCGACCCGGCCTCGATCTCGGGCGATCCCGCGCTTCTCGCCGACGTCGCGGTCACCACCGGGATCACCGTGGACGGGACCCCGGCCGGACCGATCACCGAGGCCGACGACGGGCAAGCCGTGGTCGCCACCGTGACCCTCACGTTCGACGAGGACTCCACCAACGAGACCCAGCTCCAGCAGCTCGATCTCTCCGCGCTCGAGCTGACGCTCACCCAGAACGCGCGCTGACGGTGTCGTGGCAGTCACGCGATGGCTGGTCGCCGCGGGTGTTCTCGCCGCGGGGGCGCTGACCCTGCTCTCGGCGGCCGGGACCTCGGCCCTGTGGCGCGACGCCGATGACCTGCGGGCCGGGACCATCAGCTCCGGGGAGCTCTCGCTGCTGAACGGCGGGACCGGGACCGAGTCCGCGGACTACGCGTTCACCGAGCTGACCGGCACCGGACTGGCCCCGGGGGGCTGGAGCCAGGCGCCGCTCACGATCCGCAACGGCGGATCGGCCGATCTCGTCTACCGCCTGGCGGCGACGGCGGTCTCCGACCCGACGGGCCTGGGCGCCGCTCTGCGGCTCCGGGTTCAGCACGTGAGCACCGCTGCAGGCTGCCCGCTGGGACCGGGTGCCCCGGATCCGGCGGGCCCGGCGACCGAGCTCTATGCGGGCCCGTTGCTCGGGGCCACCACCAGCCCCGCCCGACCGCTCGCGGTCGGAGCGCGCGAGGCACTCTGCCTGCCGGTCGGGCTGGCGGAGGGGGCCCCTTCCGCCGCTCAGTCCAGCAGCACCACCGTCACCTTCACGTTCGCGGCGGTCTCCACGTGAGCGGCGTGCAGGCTCCCCGCTCAGCGGGGCTCCTCTCCTGGCTCGGGTCGGTGCTCGGCTGGGTGGTCCTGCTGGTCCTGGCGGCTGTGGTCCTGGCCACCGTCGTCGTTCCCCGGGCGAGCGGGGCGACACCGTACGCGGTGCTGAGCAGCTCGATGGAGCCGCAGCTCCCGCCCGGCACGCTGCTGATCGTCCGTCCGGTGCCGGCGGACCGACTCGCCATCGGGGACGTGATCACCTACCAGCTGCGGTCGGGTCGCCCCGAGGTGGTCAGCCACCGCATCACGACCATCGACTACGCGGCCGACGGCGGACTGACGTTCCGCACCCGGGGGGACCACAACCCGCAGGGTGATCCGGATCCCGTGCGAGCGGCCCAGGTGCGTGGTCAGGTCTGGTACGCGGTGCCCTACGTGGGGTACCTGACTCTCTGGATCAGCGGGCGGACCCGGGTCCTGGTGTCCGGCGTGGTCGCCGCCCTTCTCGTCGGCTACGCCCTGGTCCTGTTCGTCTCCGCTGCCCGCACACGCCGGGCCGGCGGTGACCGTCGGGGCGTGGTGGCGCGATGAGGAGCTGGGGTGCGACGAGCGGTGGTCGAGCGGCGACCAGAGCAGTGGCGACCAGAGCAGTGGCGACGATGGTGATGGTCGTGGTCCTCGCGGTGATCGACGCGCGACCCGCCGCGGCAGCTCCCGGACTGTCGCTGAGCCTGGATCGGGTGCACTGGTCTGACACGATCGACCGTGAGCTGTTCGATGCCCAGCACACCTGGGCTCCCGGGGACGAGGCCACCGTCACGTTGTGGGTGCGCAACACCTCGGGCGTGCCCGCGGACCTGAGGATCGACGTGGTCGACACCCGGGGGACGCTGCGCCTCGGACGCGACGTGCTGCTGTCGGCCGAGGTCGACGGCCGTCGCTCGGCGGTCGACGGGCACCTGGCCACGGCGGCGGGGGTCGACGGCGCTCCGCACCGGATCGACCTGACCGCGCAGATGCCCGCGGGGACCGGGAACGACGCCCAGCGGCGCTCCGTCTCCCTCCGCCTGCGGGTGGTCCTGGTCGGTCGCCTCGCCCCGACGTCCACCCCGGACCGCGTCATCACCGGGGCGGACCGGCTGTCGGCCACCGGCAGCCCGACCGGCGTCGCCGTTTGGATCGTCGGCGGATTGGTCCTGGTGGTCGCCGGTCTGGTCCTCAGCCGGAGGGGGGGGAAGGTATGAGCTCGAATACCGTGGCGCACCCGCGCCGACGCCGGGACCAGGTGCGGGTGCTGCTGGCCGCCTGCGGAGTGCTCGGCATCGGAGCCGTCGGCACCCTCGCTGCCTGGACGGACCAGTCCACGGCCACCAGCGGCACGTTCAGTGCCGGTCGGATCGACATCAAGCTCGGCGCCACCCCGGTCGACAACAACCCGCCGGCCTTCACCACGGCCTTCACCCTGACGAACATGAAGCCCGGTGACACGAAGGACGCCACGCTGCAGGTGAACAACAGCGGCACCGTGGCCTTCACGTACACGATCAGCGGCACGGCCACCAACAACGGCGCCGGCACCGACCAGCTGGGGTCGGCCATGAGCATCCAGGTGTACGCCGGTTCCACCTGCACCGGGACGGCGTTGAACTCGCCGGCCAAGTTCACGTTCGCCGCCACGTCGGCCCGCGCGCTCGCCGTCGGGGCCAATGAGACGCTGTGCTTCCGGGCCACGCTCCCGGCCGGCGCCGACACCGCGCTCCAGGGGCAGACCCCCACCGGCACCTTCACCTTCGTGGCGACCTCGAGCTGATCATGAGGGGACGGTCTGCCCGGGAGTGGCTGCGTGAGGTGGTGTTGAGCGGTGCCGCGGTGGTGGGTTCGCTCTGCCTGCTGGCCGCGATCGGCTCGGTCGCCTTCGGTCTGCGCCCGCTGATCTTCCGATCCGGGTCGATGGAGCCGGCCATCGGCACCGGGGCGCTGGCGCTGGCCCGCACCGTCCCCGCCGACACCGTGCGCCGTGGCGACGTGGTGAGTGTCGTCGCCGCCTCCGGGACCCGGATCACCCACCGGGTGGTCAGCACCAGTCCGGGCCCGGTGACCACGTTGATCCTGAAGGGCGACGCGAACGAGCTCCCGGACGCGCAGGCCTATCCGGTCAGCGAGGTGGCCCTGGTGGTCGCCCACGTGGACCGTCTGGGTTACGTGGTCAGCTGGCTGCAGCACCCGGCTTCCCTCTTTCTCGGGGGTGTGCTGGTCGGGATCTTGATCATGATCGCGTTCACCACCCGGGGTCCGCCGCCCGATCGGGGCGACCGACCGGGAGGACCGGCGGACGACGAGGCCCGCTCCGACGACACGGAGCCATCGGTCGCGGTGCACCGACGGGCTCTTCTGTCGACCGCCGGCCGACCGTCCTGGCGACGTGCCGCGACCGGTCTGGTCGCGATGACGACCGTGATGATCATGACCGGTACGGCGACGGGGACCCGATCCGCCTTCCAGGACACGGCGGCAGCGACCACGGGTGCCTTCGCCGTCCAAGCTCAGCTGACCGCACCCACCCTGTCCTGCACGGCCCTCGGGGTGCTGGCGATCAGGTTCAGCTGGACCGCGGTGACCGACGCCACGGGCTACGACCTCGTACTGACCACGAACGGTGGCGGGTCGACCACCTACTCCACGTCGGCTGGGGTCGTCACGACGACCGTGAACGGCGTCGCC
>JBMDXL010000142.1:0-3471 GCA_048594465.1 Microlunatus sp.
CATCCACAGGGCCGCGTGGTCGCCGGCGGACGTCGAACGCGCCGGGCACCACTGGAGGCCAGCGGGGCCCGGCGCGGTCAGGTCGAGTCGTGCGCCTGGCGGAGGGGGTGCAGGGAAGGCGCGCGGTCGATCGGGTCTGGCTCAGGCCTTGCCGAGGATGCGGGTCAGGTTGGTGCCACAGACCGGGCACTTGGCCTTGGCCATCCGGGTGCCCTTGTCGTTGACGTGGACGTCGCCGCTCGCCTCGCGCTTCTCCTTGCACTTCACGCAGTAGAACTCGCCGCTGTAGGTCTCCGCCATGATGTCTCCTTGCTCGTCGGCCGGGCTTCGGTGGTCGGGACGACCCCAGTGGTCATCTGCTCAGCCCTTGGTCGCCGGTTACTTTACGACAGGTCACGGCGTACGGACCGGAGCACGCCGTCGGGAAGGACGAAACCTCCAGGAACATCGGTGCCGCTTGCCTTCCCCTGCGAGCGGTCCGACCATCTGGAGGTTTCGTGGACCTGACCGTAACCGCCTGCTCGGGTCGGCGTCAATCGCTCGGATCGAGCGATCGGCGCACCGTCGTCCACCGCCTGTGGACAACTGTGTGGACGACGTGTGAGCAAGCCGGGCACCGGTGTGGACGCCGGGTGGTCACGCCGTGTTGGCCCGGGCGTCACGGTGTGGAAACCTCGGCTCCGCGACCATGGAGGCCAGGGAGGGATCGGGATGGACGAGCGAGTGCCGGGCCCGGCGGACGGTGCCCCCAAGGTCGAGGTGCGCCGCAGCAGCCGGCGCAAGCGGACCGTCACCGCCTACCGGGAGCGCGACACCATCGTCGTGCTGCTGCCGGGGCGGATGTCGGCCCGCGAGGAGCGCGACTGGGTCGACCAGATGGTGCGCCGGGTGCTGGCCCGGGAGGCGCGGGCCGCCGGTCCACGGGGCGACGACGAGCTGGGGGAGCGGGCCACCGCCCTGGCTGCGGCGTACCTGGCTCCGGCCCTCGGCGAGGCGCCGGTCCCCGCGGCCGTGACCTGGGTGGGCAATCAGCAGCACCGCTGGGGTTCCTGCACCCCGAGCACGCGGACGATACGGCTCTCCGACCGCCTCCGCCGGCTGCCCGGCTGGGTGGTCGACTACGTCCTGCTGCACGAGCTGGTCCACCTGGTCGAGCCGTCGCACTCGCCCCGCTTCTGGTCGCTCGTGGGTCGCTATCCCGAGGCCGACCGGGCCCGCGGCTACCTGGAGGGTTACCAGGCGGCCGGGGGAGCGGGCGCACCGGACGGGCCGGGGCGGGCCGAGGGCGCGGACGAGGTGGACTGAGCCGGTCCGGTCAGAACGGGTGCCGCCGGCGCAGTGCCGCCGGCAGGTAGGCGGCCCCCGGGGCGTCGGACGAACCGGCGGCCACATCGCGGGGGTTGGAGATGGCGCACCGGCGCAGCGAGAGACAGCCGCACCCGATGCAGGAGTCGAGCCCGTCCCGGAGTCGCTCCAAGGCGGCGATCTGCTCGTCCAGGCGCGAGCGCCAGTGCCGGGTGATGCGCTGCCAGTCCGCCCGGGTCGGCGTCCGGCCTTGGGGAAGGCGCGCCAGCTCGCCCCGGATCTCCTCCAGACTCAGCCCGACGTTCCCCGCGGCGCGGATGAACGCCAGCCGGCGCAGCACGTTGCGCTGATAGCGCCGCTGCCCACCACTGCTGCGCCCGGCCTCGATCAGCCCCTCGCTCTCGTAGTAGCGCAGGGCCGAGGCGGCGAAGCCGCTGCGCTCGACCACCTCGCTGATGGTCAGCACGTCCTGACCGTCCACCGTGCCTCCTCACCGGTCCCACCACGTACGGGGTTGACCTCAAGCTCACTTCAACTTCAAGAATGGCAGGCAGGAGCCAGCCGGGCAAGGAGATCCGGCAGGCACGAGGATTCGAGGAGCACATGTCCGTAGCACTGATCACCGGCGGCTCCGCCGGTCTGGGACGCGCCCTGCTGGAGGCACTGACCGACCGCCGCTGGACCGTGGTCACCGACGGCCGCGACGCCGAGCGACTGAGGGAGGTGGCCGGCCCCGGGGTGGTCGTCGTCGGCGGGGACGTCAGCGACCCGGCTCACCGGACCGCGCTGGTGGACGAGGTCCGCCGGCTCGGCCGCCTGGACCTGCTGGTGCACAACGCGAGCACGTTGGGACCGCTGCCGCTGCGTCCCCTGCGCGAGCTCGGCACCGACGACCTCCGCGCCACCTGGGAGGTCAACGCCGGTGCACCCCACGCGCTGACCCGGGCGCTGCTTCCCTGGCTGACCCGGGCCGGCGGGGTGCTGGTCTCGGTGTCGTCGGACGCCGCCGTCGAGCACTACCCCACCTGGGGCGCGTACGGGGCGGCCAAGGCGGCGCTGGACCACCTGACCGGGACCTGGGCCACCGAGGAGGGTCTGCTCGCGTACGCCGTCGATCCCGGCGACCTGCGCACGGCCCTGCACCAGGCGGCCTACCCCGGCGAGGACATCTCTGACCGACCGCTGCCGGCCACGGTGGTGCCGGCCTTCCTGGAGCTCCTCCGGCGACGTCCGCCCGCCGGTCGCTACCGCGCGTCCGACCTGCTGCCGGTGGGGGTGTGAGATGACCGTCCTCACCGAGACCCCGAGCACCGTCTTCGCCCCGCCACCCGACGCGTTCGCGCCGTCCCCGGCCGAGGCCCGGGGCACTGCCCGGGACGCCGTCCGGTTGCTGGTGGCCGCCCCCGACCGGGTCGAGCACGCCCGGTTCCGTGATCTGGCCGATCACCTCACGGCGGGGGACGTGGTCGTGGTCAACAACTCCGCCACCGTCGCCGGGGAGCTGGACGCTCGTGGCCCCCGGGGCCCGGTGGTGCTCCACCTCTCCACCGGGCTGGCGGACGGCAGCCGCGTGGTGGAGGTGCGGACCGCGCCGGACGCGGCCCGGTCGGTGCTGGACGCCGCGGTCGGTGAACGGTTCGTGACCGACGGGGCGACGCTGACCCTGCGGGAGCCGTACCCACGGCCGGGGTCCTCGCCCACCGGGCGGGGCACCCGGCTGTGGCGGGCCGACGTCGCCGGTGACCTGCCGTCGGTGCTGGCGGGGGTCGGTCGCCCGATCGCGTACGGCTACCTGGACCGGCGGTATCCGCTCGCGGACTACCAGTCGGTCTTCTCCACGGTGCCCGGCAGCTCCGAGATGCAGGCTGCCGTTCGGCCGTTCACCCAGAGCGTGGTCACCCGGCTTGTCGCCCGGGGCGTCGCGGTGGTGCCGGCCTTCCTGGAGCTCCTCCGGCGACGTCCGCCCGCCGGTCGCTACCGCGCGGCCGACCTGCTGCCGGTGGGGGTGTGAGATGACCGTCCTCACCGAGACCCCGCGCACCGTCTTCGCCCCGCCACCCGACGCGTTCGCGCCGTCCCCGGCCGAGGCCCGGGGCGCCGCCCGGGACGGCGTCCGGCTGCAGGTGGCCGCCCCCGACCGGGTCGAGCACGCCCGGTTCCGTGATC
>JBMDXL010000143.1:0-2183 GCA_048594465.1 Microlunatus sp.
GCGGCGCGGGGTCAGCAGGTGCGGTTCAGCTCTTGGCCAGCCAGGCGTCGCCGACCTTCTGCTGGGTGCGGAAGCCGGCCAGGATGGCCGGGGCGGCGGACTGCTCCATCTTCTTGCCCAGCAGCGGGATGGCGACCTTGAGGTCACCGGTGAGCTGGGCGATGGTGCCCGGTCCGCCGGCGGAGAGCTCGATCGCGCCCTTCATCGTGACCGGCTGGCCGGGGATGCTCATCGTCACCCGGCCGGTCCGGTTGCCGTTCGCGTCGGCCGGTCCCCAGTTGGTCTCGTCCAGAACGGTGATCTCGGGTCCGACGAACTTGGCCGCGACGTCGGGGGCGGGGAGCTTGCGCGAGGTCCGGGTGGTCGTCCCGGTCACCTCCGCCTCGAACGAGCGGGCGTGGGTGGCCTGGCACACCTCCTCGAGGTAGGCGCGATCGGTCATCATCGCGAAGACCTCCTCGACCCCGGCAGCGAACTCGACACGAGACGTGATGTCCATGGCCGACATCATGGCACGCGCGTCCCCGGGCAGGCTTATGGTCGAATGTGGACAGGCACAGTGACGTGCCGACGAGAACCGAAGGAGCTGCTCAGCGGTGACGACTTTCGAGATCGAACTCGAACGCGACAAAGCCGACAAGATCAGGGAAGTGGCCTCCCGAGGAGCGGCCAAGGCCGCGGCGCTCGGTTACGACGCCGACTCGGTCAGCGCCTTCCTCCGGCACTACTTCCGCCACGTGGACGCTCTCGACGTCGACGAGCGCAGCGTGGAGGAGCTCCTCGGACTGGTCACCAGCCACTACGAGCTGGCCACCAACCGCCCCTCGGCCCGCGCGACCATCGCCATCCGCACGCCCGGCCAGTCCGACGAGGGCTGGACCAGCAACGGCGCCACCGTGGTGCAGATCGTCACCGACGACCGACCGTTCCTGGTCGACTCGGTCACCATGGAGGTGCTCCGGCAGGGCTGGAGCATCCGCGAGGTCTACCACCCGCAGTTCCTGGTCGACCGCGATCTCGGCGGCACGCTGCACGACATCCTGCGTCCCGACCACGAGGTCACCGGTGAGCTCCGGCGCGGCAGCGGCGAGCAGCTGGTCCACGCCGTGGCCGAGTCCTGGATGCACCTGGAGATCCTGCCGCCCAGCGGCCAGAGCCAGACCGACACGCTGATCGCCGACCTCGAGCAGGGTCTGCGCGAGGTCCTCCGCCTGGTGGAGGAGGCGGTCGAGGACTGGGCCAAGATGCAGCACCGGGCCCAGGAGACCATCACCATCCTGACCGACCCGGACCTGCCGGGCGAGCGGCGGACCGAGGCCGACACCGCCGCCGAGCTGCTCGGCTGGCTGGCCCAGAACCACTTCACCTTCCTCGGCTACCGGGAGTACCGCTACGAGCCGGCCGGCACGACCGACGGCGCACCGGCCCGCTTCGTCAGCGTGCCCGCCACCGGACTCGGCATCCTGCGCGCCGATGTCGACCAGCCGGGTGCCTTCCACGCGCTGCCGGTGGCCGACCACCCCCAGCTGATGGTGATCACCAAGGACAACCACAAGTCCCGGGTGCACCGGCCCGCCTACCTGGACTACCTGGGCATCCGGCTGCTCGACGCCGACGGCCGAGTCGTGGGTGAGCGGCGCTTCCTGGGGTTGTTCGCCTCGACCGCCTACTCCGAGGCTGTCGGCCGGATCCCGCTGCTGCGACAGAAGGCGCAGGAGGTGCTGCGTCGGTCCCGCTACGACGAGTCCAGCCACGGCGGCAAGGCGATCGTCGACGTGCTCGACACGTTTCCCCGCGACGAGCTGTTCCAGGCTCCGATCGACCAGCTGGCCCCGACGGTGGAGAAGGTCGCCCACCTCAAGGAGCGCCGCCAGGTCCGGCTGTTCGTGCGCCGGGACGCGTACGGGCGGTTCCTGTCCTGCCTGGTCTACCTGCCCCGGGACCGCTACACGACCGCGGTCCGCAACAAGATGCAGGACATCCTGCTGGAGCGGATCGGCGGCTCCACCATCGACTTCACCGCCCGGGTGACGGAGTCGGTGCTCGCCCGCCTGCACTTCGTGGTGGCCATGCCCGAGGGGGACACGGTCGGCGAGGTCGACGTCCGCGCGCTGGAGCGTGAGCTGACCCTGGCCACCCGGTCCTGGAACGACGGCTTCGCCGTGCTGCTGTCCGGGGCCGAG
>JBMDXL010000144.1:0-2050 GCA_048594465.1 Microlunatus sp.
ACCCCGAGGGCCAGGTGGATCTGGCCCGTGGCCGGGATGACCAGGGCGAGCAGCGAGGCGAGCAGCAGGAAGCCGAGCTCCAGGCGGTAGCGGGCGTCGAGCACGACCTCGGTGACCCGACGACCGGACCGGCGGCTGGCCACCACCAACGAGACGAGCACGACCGCCGACCAGCCCAGACCGAGCAGCAGCCGGTTGGAACCGGTCATGTTGGCGGCGGCGTACTGGACGTAGGCCGGGTCGCTCCCGGCGGTGTAGGCGAAGTAGAGGTCGACGGCGTACTCGGGCAGCACCGCGATGACGGCCAGGATGGCGATCGCCAGTCCACCGCTGATGTCGGCTTCCGCCGACTCCGCCGCCCAGGCCAGCACGAACGACGCGGCCACCACCCCGGCGCCGAAGACCAGCAGGCCCACCGGCGGCGGGAGATGGCCGCCGGCGAACCGGACGACGAGGGCCGGCACGGCGACCACGGCACAGATCAGGACGGGCAGCAGGGTCTTGCGCATGGCGCCCATCCTGGTCGACGTTTCGGCGATTGCGCAAATGAAGAACCATCAAAGCGTCGGAGCTGTCGTGTGAAATCCACCACGGAGCCGGTGCGGCGGTCACAATGTCTCGGTGATCCCCGAGCCGACCCGACCGCAGCTCGACGTCGCGGCCCGGACCTTCGCGCTGCTGGCGACTCCCGTACGCCTGCACCTGGTCGCGCTCGCGGTGGCAGGTGAGTACGACGTGGGCACCCTGTCGGAGCGGGTCGGGGTGTCGATCGCCACGGCCAGCCAGCACCTGAGCAAGCTGCGGCTGGCCGGTGTGATCAGCGCCCGGCGCGACGGGCGGCGGCAGATCTACACCGTGGACGACCCGCACGTGGCGACCCTGGTGCAGCAGATCTTCGAGCACATCGCCCCGGACGGCACCCTGGCCCCCGATCCGCCGATGCCCGACCTCGGCGGCGGCCAGGGCGACGGTCCCCCGGTGGACGGCTCCCGCCCCAGGGCCTGACCGTCAGTCGGTCGGCTCCGCGGCCGCCAGCAGCTCGCTGCGGTGGGCCAGGGTCGTCCGCACCCGGCCGTGCGAGCGGCCGAGCTCCTTCTCGGCGGCGTCGATCCGGTGCCACCCGTCCAGCTCGAGCGGGTGGATCCCCCGCTCGGCCAGCAGCGCCGTCAGCCGGCCCACCCGATCACCCGGGACGAGAGCGCCGTCGTCCACGTCGTGCAGCAGCGAGGTGACGGTCTCCACCGCGTCGGACTTGTTGGTGCCGATCACCCCGGTGGGACCGCGCTTCACCCACCCCGTGACGTACTCGTCGCAGGAGAAGCCGCCGTCGCGGATCACCCGTCCCTCGGCGTGCGGGACCCGGCCGGTGCTGTCGTCGAAGGGCACGCCCGGCAACGGGGTGCCGCGGTACCCGACCGAGCGGACGACGAGCTGGGCCGGGATCACCCGGGGCTCGCCGCGACCGACGACGGACCCGTCGGCGTCCAGACCGGTGCGTTCGACCTCCACCCCGGTCACCCGGTCGTTCCCGAGGATGCGGACGGGACGGGTCCAGAAGTGCAGGTGCAGCCGCCGCGAGGCTCCTCCGCGCGGGCGGTCCGCCCACTCACGCAGCACCACCAGGTTCCGAGCGGCGACCTTGTCCCGACCCACGACGGCGAGGCTGGAGTCGTCCAGCTCGAGATCGAGCGGGTCGACCAGCAGATCCAAGTCGGGGATCTGACCGAGCTCGCGCAGCTCCTTGGTGGTGAAGGCCGTGTAGGCCGGTCCACGGCGGCCGAGCACGTGCACGTCGGAGACGCGCTTGAGATCCAGGGAGTCCAGCACCTCGTCGGCCATGTCGGTCTCGGCCAGCTCCTCGGCGTGCTTGGCCAGGATCCGCGCGACATCGAGGGCCACGTTGCCGACCCCGATCACGACGGCATCGGTGGTGGTGGAGACCAGGTGGGTGACGTGCTCCTGCTCCAGCCGCGGAACCCCGCCCGCGGTCCGAACCGCGGGGGCATCGGGGCCGGGTGGACTGGGGTCGGTGTCGGGGTGCACGTCGGGA
>JBMDXL010000145.1:0-5790 GCA_048594465.1 Microlunatus sp.
AAGTCGACGCTCAGCAGGTCACCGTCGGCGAGCGCGTAGTCGTACGGCAGACCGTGCAGGACGGCGTCGTTGACCGAGGTGCACAGCACCTTGCCGAACGGGCTGGCCCCGAACGACGGGTGGTAGTCGATGTAGCAGGACTCCGCCCCGGCGTCGCGGATCATCTGGTGGGCCAGCGCGTCCAGCTCGAGCAGGTTGACCCCGACCGCCGCCTTCTCCTTCAGGGCCGTCAGCACACTGGCGACGAACGCCCCGGCGGGTCGCATCTGGTCGATCTCGGTGGGGGTGCGGTACTCGATCACGAGGGTCGATTCTGCCGTACGCGACCAACTGGACCATCGGCGGCGAGATCTTCTGGAGCAAGAACCACGACAGATGGGGATAGCGGTACAAAAGGCGGGTGGAGACCACGTGGCCGTACGCGCTGCCGAGCACCGAGGACCAGGTCGAGAAGGGGCGGGCGGCCCGACGGCGGCTGCCGCGGCAGGCGTTGGCCGAGCTGGTCGCCTCGCCCACCGACCCGGTCGACATCCTCACCGCGCAGGACGCCACCCGGATCCCCGAGCTGGTGCCGGTCCGGTACGAGCGGATGCTGGTCTCGCCGTTCACCTTCTACCGCGGGGCGGCGGCGCTGATGGCTGCCGACCTCGGGCAGGCGCCGCACTCGGGGCTGACGGTTCAGCTGTGCGGCGACGCGCACCTGTCCAACTTCGGCCTGTTCGCCTCGCCCGAGCGCCGGCTCGTCTTCGACCTCAACGACTTCGACGAGACCCACCCCGGTCCGTTCGAGTGGGACGTCCAGCGGCTGGCCGCCAGCTTCGAGCTGGCCGGACGGGAGAACGGACTGGACACCGCCACCCGGCGCCGGATCACCACCCGGGTGGGGGAGTTCTACCGCACCTCGATGGTCCGGTTCGCGGCCGCCACCGCCACGGAGGTCTGGTACGCCCACCTGGAGATGTCGACCCGGCTGCTGGAGCGGATCGCCCTGCAGCCCGGCAAGCGGGATCTGGCCCAGGCCCGCAAGGTGACCGAGAAGGCCAAGCGGCGGGACAGCCGGCAGGCGGTCCGCAAGCTGATCCGGATCGTCGACGGTCACGCCGAGTGGATCGCCGACCCGCCGTTCCTGGTGCCGTTGGCCGATCTGGCGCCGCACCGGGACCAGGAGAGCCTGCTGCACGGCATGGCGGAGCTGCTGGAGTCGTACGCGGAGACGGTGACCCCGGAGATCCGCCGGTTGCTCCGCCAGTACCGCCTGGTCGGGATGGCCCGTCGGGTGGTCGGGGTCGGGAGCGTCGGCACCTCGGCCTGGGTGGTGCTGCTGGTCGGAGCGGAGGAGGACGACTTCCTGGTGCTGCAGGCCAAGGAGGCCACCACGTCGGTGCTCGCCCCGTTCGTGCCCGGTCACGAGTTCCCCCACCAGGGCCGCCGGGTGGTCGAGGGCCAGCGGCTGATGCAGGCGTACGGCGACATCCTGCTCGGCTGGAAGACGGCGGCGGTGTCGGGCTACCCCCGGGACTACTACGTGCGCCAGTTCCGCGACTGGAAGGGCTCCTTCGAGCCGGCCGAGCTGAACGCCGACCAGCTGCAGACCTACGCCGATGCCTGCGCCTGGACCCTGGCCCGGGCCCACGCCCGCTCCGGGGACCGGGTGGCGATCGCGGCCTACCTGGGCCGCAACACCCGCTTCGACGACGCCGTCGCCGACTACGCCACGGCCTACGCCGACAAGACCGAGATGGACTACGAACGCGTACGCGCCGCCGCCGACGTGGGTCGGCTGACGGCGCGTACGAAGTGAGCTCGGGTCGAGCGGGTCAAGCGGGGACGATCAGGCGAGGGCCTTGGCCTTGATGGTGGCGTACTCCGCGTCGGTGATGGTGCCGGCGTCCAGCAGGGACTTCGCCTCGGCGATCTCCTGCGCCGGGGAGCGACCCGCGACCTCGCGGATGTAGCTGTCGCTGTCGGCCTTGGCCTGCTTGACCTGCGCGACCTGGCGCTCGGCCATGCCCTTGCCCCGGACGATCAGGTAGACGATCGAGGTGACCAGGGGGAAGACGATCAGGGCGATGATCCAGATGGCCTTGAGCGCGCCGCTCTGCTCGCGGTCACGGAAGAGGTCGGCCACGATCTGGAAGAGGACGATCAGGTAGGCCACGAAGGCGAAGATGATCAGCATCTGCCAGAAGAACTGCAGCAGGGTGTTCACGGGGTACTCCTTGGGATGGTGCGCCGGTTTTGGATGACCCGCCGGACGTCGGTGTCGCGCCGGGTCACGAGCCAAGAGTGTGACAGCGACCCGCGCGTCCGGTAGGGACCAAGGTCGCGATGAGACGGGTGTTCAGGCCCGGGTCTCGTCGGCGGGGGTCGGATCGGCGAGCGGCGCAGGCGCGTCGGTGCCCGTTTCCGCGGGCGTGCTCGGGCCCTCGGACAGCTCGGCTTCCGACTCGTGCCGCATGGCCCGGGTCGAGCCGAACAGGGCGGTGGCCCAGCCCGCCGTCGGATCGGTGTCGATCAGCACGGCCTTGACCAGCAGGGTCAGCGGGATGGCCAGGATCGCGCCCAGCGGACCCAGCACCCACCCCCAGAACACCAGCGCCACCAGGGTCATCGGCATCGAGACCCCGACGGCGTCGCCGACGAAGTACGGCTGGATCAGCGAGGTGATCAACGAGTTGAGGACGATGAAGGCCACGACCACGATCAGCATCAGCGGCCAGTCGCCGATCAGCAGGGCCAGCAGCGCGGGCGGGACCAGACCGATCACGAAGCCCACGTACGGGATGTAGTTGCAGATGGCGGCCAGCAGACCCCACAGGACGGCCAGCGGGATGTCCAACCACAGCAGCAGCAGGGTGTCGGCGAAGCCGGTGATCAGCGCGAAGACGGTGGTCACGCCCAGGAAGCGGCGGGTGTTGGACGAGAAGATGCGGAACGCCTCGCCCAGGCGCGGTCGGAGCCGGTCGACCGCCGCCAGCCGGCCGAGGGCACCGGTGGCGTCGATGCCGAGGAACAGCATCAGACTGAGCAGGAAGATGGCGTTGGCGACGAACCCGACCACGCCGGTCAGCACCGGGGTGAGGGCCGAGACCGCCGCGCCCAGGCTGACGTCGGCCAGCAGGGTGGAGGCTGTCTCCCGGCTGATGCCCTGGGCGATCAGCAGATCCCGCAGGCTGCTGACCAGCCCGTCGGCCTCGGCGGCGTACTGCGGCAGGACGGTGACCAGGCGACCGACGGCGAGCACCATGATCGTGCCGAGGGCGATGAGCACGCCGAAGACGGCCAGCAGCAGCGCCACCAGCGCCACGCCCTCGGGCAGGTTCTTCTGCCGCAGCCAGGTGTGCAGCGGGTGGACCAGGAGGACGATCACCAGGGCCAGGAAGACCGGGCCGATCAGCCACGCGAGCTCGCGGGCGCCCAGGACGACGACCGTCGCCGCGGCCAGACCGAGCAGGATGATCAGGGCCCGGGGCAGCGGGTGCACCCGGGTGATGTCGGTCGCCGGATCGGTCATCGGTGCTGCCTCAATCTGAATGCGCCTGCGGGTGGTCGCCGCAGCGGGCCGGAGCGCCGGCTCGCCGTGGTCGGGTCATCATCCCGCAGATCCGTCCAGGTCGAGGTCCACGACCACCGGGGCGTGGTCCGAGGGTCCCTTGCCCTTGCGGGCCTCGCGGTCCACGTACGCGTCGGCGACCTCCAGCTCCGGGCTGGCCAGCACCAGGTCGATCCGCATCCCCAAGTCCCGGTGGAACATCCCCGCCCGGTAGTCCCAGTAGGTGAACGGGTGGTCACCCTTGCCCGGTCGGGCCGGGAGGTCGACCAGGCCGGTGTCGGTCAGGGCCTTGATCGCCGCCCGCTCCGCGTCGGTGACGTGGGTGGAACCGGCGAAGGCGCCGATGTCCCACACGTCCGCGTCGGCGGGGGCCACGTTGAAGTCGCCCATGATCACCTGGGCGGTAGGGGTGTCGCTCGCCGGCAGGGTCGAGCGGAGGGTGGCCAGCCAGTCCAGCTTGTACGCGTAGTGCGGGTCGTCGAGCGAGCGGCCGTTGGGCACGTACACGCTGGTGATCGTCAGCGGTCCGCAGCGCGCGCTGGCGTAGCGGGGCTCCGGGTGGCCGGGCAGCTCGGTGGCCACAGGCTCCAGACCCACCCGGGACAGCACGGCCACGCCGTTCCACCGGCCGTCGCCCACGTGCAGCGCCTCGTAGCCCAGCTCGGCCAGCTCCGCGTACGGGAACGCGCCGTCGGCCGCCTTGGTCTCCTGCAGGGCGACGGCATCCGGCTCCCGGGTGGTCAGCCAGTCCAGCAGCCGGGGCAGCCGCGCTCCGATCGAGTTCACGTTCCAGGTGGCTATCCGCACGCCGCGATCCTAGGCTCGGCGACTGACACCCCCGCTCGTCCGAGGAGGACCATGCTCGCCGCCTTTCTGCCCGGCAACTCCACCGTCCGGCTGGCCGAGGTCGACCGCCCTGTGCCCGGTCCCGGGCAGGTGCTGCTGGCCATGAAGGCGTCGACCATCTGCGGCAGCGACCTGCGGGCCATCTACCGCGAGCACCTGGGGGAGGGGCCGGAGGCCTATCAGGACGTGGTCGCGGGTCACGAGCCGGCCGGCCAGGTGATCGAGGTCGGCCCGGGGGTGCACCGGCTGGGCGTGGGAGCGCGGGTGGTGGTCTACCACATCAGCGGCTGCGGGCAGTGCGACGAGTGCCGCCGCGGCTACCAGATCTCCTGCACCTCACCGCAGCGGGCCGCGTACGGGTGGCAGCGCGACGGGGGCCACGCCGACGTGCTGCTGGCCGAGGAGCGGGACCTGCTCGAGCTGCCCGACTCCCTGTCCTACCTGGACGGAGCGTGCGTGGCCTGCGGCTTCGGGACCGCGTACGAGGCGCTCTGCCGGGTGGACCTGTCCGGCCGGGACCGGCTGCTGATCACCGGTCTTGGTCCGGTCGGGCTGGCCGTCGGTCTGCTGGCCCGGAAGATGGGGGCCTCCCAGGTCGTCGGCACCGACCCCTCGCCCGAGCGGCGGGCGGCGGCCGAGCGGCTCGGCGCGGTGGACACCGCGGTGACCGGGACCGACGAGGAGCTGACCGCGCTGCTGGACGACGGCGCCGAGGTGGCGATCGACTGCTCCGGCGCCGGGGTCGCCCAGGCGACCGCCGTCCGGCACACCCGCCGCTGGGGTCGGGTCGGTCTGGTCGGTGAGGGTGGCCGGCTGAGTCTCGACGTCAGCGAGGCGCTGATCCACCGGCAGCTCACCGTGCACGGCTCGTGGGTGTCCTCCACCGGGCGGATGGCCGAGCTGCTGGAGCGACTCGACCGCTGGGGTCTGCACCCCGAGGTCGTCGTCTCCGACACCTTTCCCCTGGCCGAGGCGAGTGAGGCGTACGCGCTGGCCGACTCCGGCACCGTCGGCAAGGTCGGGGTCGTGTGGTGAGCGACGTCTGGCAGACCGAGGACGGCGTCGACCCACGGGACAGCGCCGCGCCGAACCGGGGCGAGCGGGCCACGCTGCTGGACTACCTGCGGGTCTACCGGCTGACCCTCGAGCTCAAGTGCCAGGGACTGACCCCGGAGCAGCTGGCCACCCGGTCGGTGCCGCCGTCGACGATGTCGCTGCTCGGTCTGGTCCGGCACCTGGCCGCAGTCGATCAGTCCTGGTTCCGCCGGGTGATGGACCGACGGCTCGACCTGCCGCGGCTGTACGGCAAGCTCGAGCACCCCGACGCGGACTTCGACGGTGCGGTGGGGACGCCGGAGTGCGTGGACGAGGCGTTCGCGAGCTGGCGGGCG
>JBMDXL010000146.1:0-6256 GCA_048594465.1 Microlunatus sp.
CCGGTCTTGTCGGCGACCCACTTGCCGCCGGTGACCTTGTAGACGGTCAGCACCTTGGTCTTGGTGTCTCCGAACTCGTCGAAGGCCACCGGGCCGGTCGCCCCGTCGAAGGACACCCCGCCGATCGCGGTGATGGTGGCCCCGCGGGCCGACTTGGCGTCGGAGGCGTCCTTGAGGGACACCTTCAGGCCGTTGATGATGGCGTTGGCTGCGTCGTAGGCGTAGGCGCCGTAGGCCGCGTACGGCTCGGAGAAGCCGGCGGCGTTGTAGGCGTCGACGAAGGCCTTGGCCGACGGCAGGGACTCGGTCGGGGCGCCGACCGAGGTGGCCAGGTCACCGTCGGAGGACTTGCCGGCCAGCTCGATGAAGGCGGGGTCGAAGATGCCGTCGCCACCCATCAGCGGGACGTTGAGACCGGCAGCCTTCATCTGCTGGCTCAGCGGACCGGCCTGCGGGTACTCGCCGCCGTAGTAGACAGCCTTCGGGTTGGCCGACTTCACCTTGTTGATGACGGCGGAGAAGTCCTTGTCATCGGGGTTGATCGTCTCGGCCGCCACGACGTTGCCGCCGCCGGACTTGAAGGCGGTGGTGAAGGCGGCGACCAGGCCCTGGCCGTACGCCTTCTTGTCGTGGATGGTGGCCACGTCCTTCATCCCCTCGCCGATCAGGTAGTTCGCAGCGAACGGACCCTGGACGGCGTCGGTGGTGCAGGTGCGGAAGTAGTTCGGGTAGGTGCGCTTCGGGGCGGACAGGTCAGCACCCTGGGTCAGCGTGGGGTTGGTGTTGGCCGGGGACACCATGGCGATGTTCGCGGCGGCCAGCACCGGCTGGACCGACTGGGCGACCGAGGAGTTCAGCGTGCCGACCACGCCGACCACCTCGTCGTCACCGGCGAGCTTGGTGGCGGCGTTCTTGCCGACGTCGGGCTTGGCCTCGTCGTCCTCGGCGGCGAGCTCGAGGGTCCACCCCGGGATCGCGTTGGACTCGTTGGCCTGCTTGATGGCCAGGTCCACCGAGTTCTGGATACCCAGACCCAGAGCCGACAGGTCCCCCGAGAGGGGTGCGATGACGCCGATCTTGGCGACCTTGTTGCTGTTGTCCCCGGTGCCGCCGCCCTCTTCGGCGCGGCTGCCGCACGCGGACATGGACAGGGTGGCCGCGAGCAGAGTGGCTCCGACCGCGATGAGCCGATGCTTTCGCACGTTCGTTCTCCTCCTAGAGGTTCGCTACGTGCTCACGGGCCGGACAACGACTGGATGACGGCCTGACGATTCCGCGAGCATCTGCACAGTAAGGGCGGAGTCTCAGCGGAACGTCAGGTTTCGCGGTCGTGTTGCCAGTTCGTTACACGACTGAATGCCAGTTCGGCGTCCGTCGCTACTTCTTCTTGGCTCCGGCCCCGTGCTCGATGACGCCCTCAGCGACCTCGCGCATGGACTTGCGCAGGTCCATGGCCGTCTTCTGGATCCACCGGAAGGCCTCGGGCTCGGTCAGACCCAGACCGGTCTGCAGCATGCCCTTGGCCCGGTCGACCGCCTTGCGCGACTCCAGCCGCTCGGTCAGGTCCTCGACCTCGGCCTCGACCGCGGTGATCTCGGCGAACCGGGCGCGGGCGATCTCGATCGCCGGGATCAGGTCGGCCTTGCCGAACGGCTTCACCACGTACGCCATCGCACCCGCCTGGCGGGCCCGGTCGACCAGCTCGCGCTGGCTGAAGGCGGTCAGCATCACCACGGGGGCGATCCGCTCGCTGGCGATCTTCTCGGCCGCGCTGATCCCGTCCATCTTGGGCATCTTCACGTCCATCACCACGAGATCGGGCCGCAGGTCGGTGGTCAGCTCCACCGCGGCCTCGCCGTCTCCGGCCTGGCCGACCACGTCGTAGCCCTCTTCGGTCAGCATCTCGACCAGGTCGAGGCGGATCAGCACCTCGTCCTCGGCCACCACCACTCGCGTCGGAGCGTCGGTCTGGCCGGTGCGGTCTTCATCTGTCGTCACGCGCTCACTCTAGCCAGCACGGGTGACACCCAGCAGTCCTCGCACCCCGGTGGTCTACCCGCCGCCGGTCCCGGGCCGGGATCCGCCGACGGGCCCTGGGGTGCCGGGGAGGGGAGTCGAACCCCCATGTCCTTGCGGACAAACGGTTTTGAGCCGTCCGCGTATGCCATTCCGCCACCCCGGCGGGAGCAGCCGCGACGCCTGTCGCGGGGACGAACGTTACTACGCGGTCCCGTCCGGTCGCGAGTTCCGCGACCCGCCTTGCCGCCCTGGCCCCCGCCCCACACCGCTGACGCACCCTCCGTGTCATCACGCACGCGTTGGAGAGGGTGCGTGAGTGAGCGGAGACGTGCGTCAGCGGGAAAGGGTCAGAGCGGGGCGCCGATCCGGCGGACCCGGATCATGTTGGTGTGGCCGGCCACCCCGGGCGGGGAGCCGGCGACGATCACGACGCGCTCGCCCTCGGCGATCAGGTCGCTCTCGGTCAGGGCCTTGTCCACCTGTCGGATCATGTCGTCGGTGTGGGACACCATCGGGACCAGGAACGACTCGACGCCCCAGTTGAGGGTGAGCGTCGCCCGGGTCTGCTCGATCGGCGTGAAGGCCAGGATCGGGATCTCCGAACGCAACCGCGACAGGCGGCGGGCGGAGTCGCCGGAGTGGGTGAAGGCGACCAGGAACTTCGCGTCGATCCGCTGCGCCACCTCGGCCGCGGCCTTGGTGATGACCCCGCTGGTGGTGTGCGGGTCCCAGTCGATGTTCTGCAGCTGCTCCAGCCCGTGGTCCTCGGTGTTGGCCACGATCCGCGCCATGGTCTGCACGGTGAGCACCGGGTACTCCCCCACGCTGGTCTCGCCGGACAGCATCACCGCGTCGGCCCCGTCCAGGATGGCGTTGGCGACGTCGGAGGCCTCGGCCCGCGTCGGGCGCGGAGCGGAGATCCTCGACTCGAGCATCTGGGTGGCCACGATGACCGGCTTGGCCCACCGACGGGCGGCGGTCACGATCTTCTTCTGGACCAGCGGCACCTCCTCCAGCGGCAGCTCGACCCCGAGGTCACCACGGGCGACCATGAAGGCGTCGAAGGCGTCGATGATCTCGTCGAGATTGTCGATCGCCTGCGGCTTCTCCAGCTTGGCGATGACGGGCAGCCGCTTGCCCTCCTCGTCCATCACCTGGTGCACGATGTCGATGTCGGAGGCGCTGCGGACGAACGACAGCGCGATCATGTCGACGCCGTTCTGCAGGGCCCAGCGCAGGTCGGCGATGTCCTTCTCGCTCATCGCCGGCACGCTGACGGCCACGCCCGGGAGGTTGATGCCCTTGTTGTTGCTGACGGCCCCGCCGACGACGACCTTGGTGATGACGTCGGTGGCGGTGACCTCGACGGCCTCCAGCGCCAGCCGGCCGTCGTCGATCAGGATGCTGTCGCCGGGCCGGACGTCACCCGGGAGCCCCTTGTAGGTCGTCGAGCAGCGGTCGACGGTGCCCTGGATGTCGTCGACGGTGATGGTGAAGGTGGCACCGTCGACGAGCACCTCCTTGCCGCTGGCGAAGCGGCCGAGGCGGATCTTGGGTCCCTGGAGGTCGGCCAGGACGCCCACGGGGCGTCCCACCGACGCGGAGGCGGCCCGGACGTTGTCCAGGTTGGCCTTGTGATCGGAATAGTCGCCGTGGCTCATGTTGAGCCGGGCGACATCCATCCCGGCCTCCACCAGCTCGACGAGTCGCTCAGGCGCGGACGAGGCCGGGCCGAGCGTGCACACGATGTTTGCTCTACGCACGAGGCGACCCTACAGAAGGGATCTGTCCCTGTCGTCACGTCGCCCACCCAGCGAGTGCGCGGGTCCGGGCGTCAGGCCCGCGCGACGACGTCCAGGGCGTTCCGCAGGTCGTCGGGGTAGTCGGAGCTGAAGGTGACCTGCTCGTTGCGGACCGGGTGCACGAACCCCAGCCGGACCGCGTGCAGCCACTGACGCTCCAACCCGAGCCGGGCCGCCAGCACCGGGTCGCCGCCGTACATCGGGTCGCCCACGCACGGGTGCCGGATGGCGGCCATGTGGACCCGGATCTGGTGGGTCCGACCGGTCTCCAGGTGCACCTCCAGCAGCGTGGTGCCGACGAAGGCGTGCAGGGTGTCGTAGTGGGTGACGCTGTGGCGGCCGTCGGCGGTGATGGCCATCTTGTACTCCGCGCTGGGATGGCGGCCGATGGGTGCGTCGATGGTGCCCACGAACGGGTCGGGGTGTCCCTGGACGAGCGTGTGGTAGGTCTTGTCGACCGTACGGGAGCGGAACGCCCGCTTGAGCCCGGTGTAGGCCAGCTCGCTCTTGGCCACCACCATCAGTCCCGACGTGCCCACGTCGAGCCGCTGGACGATCCCCTGCCGCTCCGGGACGCCGGAGGTGGAGATCCGGAAGCCGGCGGCAGCGAGGTGCCCGAGCACGGTCGGACCGGTCCACCCCACGCTGGGATGGGCGGCGACACCGACCGGCTTGTCGATCACGACGATGTCGTCGTCGTCGTACACGATCGTCAGTCCCGGCGCCGTCATCGGCTGCACGACGGCGGTCCGGGGTTCCTCCAGGGTCACCTCGAGCATGGCACCGGCGTGGACCCGATCGGACTTGCCGACCACCGCGCCGTCCAGCAGCACCCCGCCCGTGGCCGCCAGGTCCGCCACCCGGCTGCGGGACACCCCCAGCATCCGAGCGATCGCGGCGTCGACCCGCTCCCCTTCCAGGCCCTCGGGGACGAGCATGACCCGGGTGTCGCTCACGCCGTCGGTCCGCTCGCCGTACGGCTCATTCAGGACTCCCGGTCCGAGCGGGTGGGCGGCTCGTCGTCGGCGGCGAGGCCGTCGGTCCTCGGCTCCGGCGCCGCCGACGCGGCGGAGCTCGTCGTGCGGCGCGCCGCCGGTGCCTCAGTGGTGTAGCGCTCCCCCTCGATCCCCACGGTCTTGACCACGGCCCGCACCATGATCAAGACCGCGGCGGAGGTGATGCAGATGTCGGCGACGTTGAAGATCGCGAACCGGGGCAGCTGGAAGAAGTCGACCACGTGCCCGCGCAGGAAGCCCGGGGAGCGGAAGATCCGATCCATCAGGTTCCCGCTCACCCCGGCCACCAGCAGCCCGAGCGCCGCTGCCCAACCCGGGTGGTTGATCCTGGGCGCCAGCCGGACCAGCACGAACGCGAGCACCGCGATGGCCAGCAGCGCGAAGACGATGGTGAAGTTCTCGCCGAGGCTGAACGCCGCCCCCGGGTTGCGGATCAGCCGCAGGGTCAGCAGCCCGCCGAGCAGCACCGGCGGGTCGGTCGGGTCGAGCCAGCGGACGGCGATGATCTTGGTCAGCTGGTCGAGCAGCAGGCCACCCGCGGCGATGACGACGAAGATCAGTCGCATCCGACGCCGGTACGCGTCGGACGGGGCTCCGGTGCTTATCGGCGCTCTTCCCGCTGCTTGCAGGTGACGCACAGGGTCGCCCGGGGGAAGGCCAGCAGCCGACCCTTGCCGATCGGCTGACCGCAGTTGTCGCAGCGGCCGTACGCGCCCTGGTCGATGTGGCGCAGGGCCAGCCGCGACTGGTCCAGCATCTCCCGGGCGTTGTTGGCCAGGGACATCTCGGCGTCGCGCTCGAAGTTGGCGGAGCCGACGTCGGCCGGGTCCCGCCCGGCGCCCTCGTTGCCGTCCCGCAGCAGTCCCACCAGCTCGGCCTCGGAGATCTCCAGCTGGCTGGCGAAGCGCTCGATGTCCTCGGCCAGCGTCTGCCGGACCTCGGCCACCTCGTCGTCGGTCCAGGGATCCTCGCCGTCGCGGACGGGAAGGCTCGCGGCGTCCACGGGGACAGGCTTGTTCTCGCCCGCGTTCTTGTCGTCGGCGGTGGCCCGCGTCGTCGTCATGGGTACTTCCCCTCGGCTGGAGCGACGCGGATCGAGCCGCGCTGCTGCGTTCGTCGCACGAACCCTAGGGCCTGACCTGGGGTTCTTCAACGACCGCTGCGGATTCTTACAGAATTGCGATTCTGTCGACCTGGATCCCGATCGGTTGCCGGGACGCGGAACCGCCCGGCCGTGGTCGGCCGGGCGGTTGCGTGGGTGACGTTCGGGGACCTGCTCAGGCAGCTGCTGCCTCAGCGCTGGTCACCCAGCAGGGCGTCGAGCCGCGGGGTGTCGCTGGTCTTCGTCTCGTCGTCGGCCGGCTCGTCGTCGGCCGGCTCGTCGCTGGGGAAGACCGAGTCGGCGGACCCGGTGCTCTG
>JBMDXL010000147.1:0-2840 GCA_048594465.1 Microlunatus sp.
ATCCGGGCCGGCACCACGTACGTGCTGGTCAGCGTGCTCTCCTCGCTGCTGTTCCTGATCGCCATCGCCGCCGTGTACGCGGCCTGCGGGACGGTCAACCTGGCCCAGCTCTCCCAGCGCCTGCCCGCGTTGTCACCGGACGTCCAGCTCGTGCTGCAGCTGCTGCTGCTCAGCGTCTTCTCGATCAAGGCCGCGGTGTTCCCGCTGTCGGCCTGGTTGCCGGACTCCTACCCGACCGCGCCGGCCCCGGTCACCGCCGTCTTCGCCGGTCTGCTCACCAAGGTCGGCGTGTACGCGATCATCCGCACCCAGACGCTGCTGTTCCCGTCCTCGCCGCTGTCGGACCTGCTGATGTGGGCGGCGTTGGCCACCATGATCATCGGCATCCTGGGCGCCATCGCCCAGGCCGAGATCAAGCGGATGCTCAGCTTCACCCTGGTCAGCCACATCGGCTACATGATCTTCGGCGTCGCCCTGGCCAGCGAGGCCGGTTTCGCCGGCGCCATCTTCTACACCGCCCACCACATCACCATCCAGACCACGCTGTTCCTGGTCACCGGGCTGATCGAGCGGCGTGGGGGCAGCACGTCGTTGAACGACCTGGGCGGGCTGGCCGCGCTGTCACCGGTCCTGGGGGTGCTGTTCTTCGTGCCGGCCATGAACCTGGCGGGGATCCCGCCGCTGTCCGGCTTCGTGGGCAAGATCGGGTTGCTCGAGGCCGGGGTCCAGCACGGCGGGGCGCTGGCGTACGCGCTGGTGGCCGGTGGTGTGCTGACCAGCCTGCTCACCCTGTACGCCATGGCCAAGGTCTGGAACCGCGCGTTCTGGCGCGCCGTCCCCGACGGCACGCCGAGCGGGAACCCGCTGGTGGTCCGCCGCCGGTCGGTGGTGCTGCCGCGCGGCATGGTCGTCACCACCGGCTTCCTGGTGCTGGTCGGGGTCGGCATCACCTTCGTGGCCGGACCCCTGTACGGCTACGCCGACCGGGCGGCGGCCGACATGCTCAGCGGGTTGCCGTACGTGCAGGCCGTGCTGCCGGCGGGAGTGCGATGAGCACCGACGGGACCGAGCGCCAGCAGGCGGCCGCCGAGGTGGTGGGCGATCCCGGTCTGGCGTCGCCGCCCCCGGTGCGCCGACGTCCGCAGCTGCGGATGTCGGTGATCAGCGCGGTGGTCTGGGTGCTGCTGTGGGGCGACCTGTCCCTGGCCAACCTGGTCTCGGGCTTCCTGCTCGGGATGCTCATCACCTGGGTCTTCCCGCTGCCGCCGATCGACGTGCACGGGCGGTTCCGACCCGGACCGCACGCCAAGATGATCGCCCTCCTGCTGGTCGACCTGGTGCGGTCCAGCGTCGTGGTGGCCGCGCAGGCGTTCAACTTCGGTCACACCATGCGCAACGCCGTGGTCCGGGTGGATCTCAGGACGCACTCCGACCTCTACCTGACCCTGACGTCGGAGCTGGTCTCGCTGGTGCCGGGCAGCCTGGTGATGGAGGCGCGGCGGCAGGAGAGCGTCCTCTACCTGCACGTGATGGACGTCCGGAGCGAGGCCGACATCGTCGAGGCCCGGCGCAAGGTGCTGCAGGCCGAGGAACGGGTCGTCCGCTCCTTCGGCTCCGACGAGGAGGTGGCGGCGCTGCGGTCCGCGCGCTCCTCCCGAACCGAGGAGGACCGGACGTGACCGTCGCGAACGTGATCATCGCGGTCGGCGTGGTCTTCCTGGCCGCGGCGATGGTGATGACCCTGATCCGGATGTCCCGCGGACCGTCCACCCTGGACCGGGTGGTGGCCGCCGACGTGGTGGTGGCCGTGGTGATCGCGGCTCTGGCCATGGAGGCGGCCATGAACCACCACACCACCACCATCCCGATCATGCTGGTGCTGTCGCTGCTGGGCTTCGCGGGTTCGCTGAGCATGGCCCGCTTCGTGGCCGACCGGGACAAGGCCAAGAAGTGGGACGTCCCGACGTCACCACCGACCCACTCCGAGCGTGGAGGTGAGGGCACGTGAACCCGGTCATGGACATCATCGGCGCGGTCTTCCTGCTGCTGGGGGCGATGCTCTGCTTCGCCGCCTCGGTCGGGCTCGTCCGGTTCCCCGACGTGCTGACCCGGATGCACGCCGCGACCAAGCCGCAGACCCTGGGGTTGCTGTTCGTGGTGATCGGCGTGGCCTTCTCGCTACAGAACCTGCAGGCGCTCGGCATCCTCGTGCTGGTGGCGGTCCTGCAGCTGCTGACCGCCCCGGTGGCCGCGCACATGGTCAGCCGGACCGCGTACCGGACCGGCCAGGTGCGGGAGGACCTGCTGACCTCCGACGACCTGGCTGACGACCTGGCCGCTGCCGGCTTCCAGCTGGTGACCGGCGACGAGGACGACCGCGACCCCGAGGACCCCGATGACGTGGACCGGGACGTCGACAAGCGACCGCCTGCCTAGGAGACGGCCCCTCGGTGGTGACGTCACACCGGCACCGGTGAGGAACTCACACCCTCTGTCGGCGGGTGAGCACGGCCCGCACCACGAGCCCGGCCAGCAGCGCCCAGAAGGCGGCGCCGATGCCGCCGATCACGGTGCCCGAGGCCGCCACCACGAAGGTGATGGTCACCGCCTCCCGCCCCTCCGCCGAGCTCAGCGCCCCGACCAGGGACGCGGCCAGGGTGCCGAGCAGGGCCAGACCGGCCACGGTGCCGACGACGTCAGGCGGAGCCAGGCTGACGTACGCGGTCAGCGGAGCCGAGACGACCCCCAGCACCAGGTACGTCCAGCCCGCGGCGTGGGCGGCCACCCACCGGCGGGCCGGGTCGGGGTGCACGTCGGGGTTGGCGGTCATCGACGCGGTG
>JBMDXL010000148.1:0-7010 GCA_048594465.1 Microlunatus sp.
TCGGCGGTGTGTTCCGGTCCGTACGGGCGTGTGCCGGTCGGTCGTTCGTGGCTCGGCGGTGGATTCCGGTCCGTACGGGCGCGTGCCGGTCGGTCGTTCGTGGCTCGGCGGTGGGTTCCGGGTTGGCACCGAGCCGGAGGACCCGCCGGATGTCGCCGCGACGTCACGTCCGGTCCTCTTGGACGCGTGCCGGCCCGTCGTTCGTGGCTCGGCGGCGGCATCCGGTGGCTCCAGGGGCCGGGCGAGGGACTACCCGCGCACCGGATGCTGCTCCGACGTCTCGCCCGACATCTCGCCCGACATCTCGCGCGAAGTCGACCCGACGGCCGCGTCGAACGCCTGGGTCAGGTCGGCCCACAGGTCCTCGACGTGCTCGACCCCGACCGACAGCCGCACCAGGCCCTCGGGCACCGTGGTCAGCTCGCCGGCCCAGCGCCGACGGCGTTCCAGCATCGACTCGACCCCACCCAAGCTGGTGGCGAACACCCAGAGCCGGAGCGCGGCCACGAAGGCGATCGCCGTGGGCCCGTCGGCCAGCTCGATCGACAGCAACGACCCCGGACCGCCCATGGTGCGGGCGGCCACGGCGTGACCGGGGTCGTCCGGCAGCCCGGGATAGCGGACCCGGTGCACCGCCGGGTGCGCGGCGAGCCGCTCGGCGAGCACCTGCGCGTTGGCCTCGGCGGCGTCCAGCCGGAGCGGCAGGGTGCGCAGACCACGCAGCACCAGATAGGTCTCCATCGTCACGGGCGCGGCACCGTGCAGCCTGCGGACGCCCTCGAGTCGACTCATCAGCGCCGGGTCCCGACCGATCAGCAGCCCGAGCAGCGCGTCGGAGTGGCCGGAGAGGAACTTCGTCGCGGAGTGCAGCACCAGGTCGGCCCCCAGCGCCAGCGGCTGCTGGCGCAGAGGGGTGGCGAACGTGCTGTCCACGATCGTGGTCACCCGCCCCTGCAGCGCCCCGCACAGGGCAGGCAGGTCGGCGACCTCCATCATCGGGTTGGTCGGCGACTCCAGCCAGACCAGATCGGCCCCCTCCGCAGCGGCCAGCACCTCCTCGGTGTCGGCCACGTCGACCCGGCGGATCTGCAGACCGTCCCGGCCGGCCCGCTCCTCGGCGGCGGAGGGCACCCCGAGGTAGCAGTGGGTGGGCAGCACCAGCACCCCGCCCGCGGGCACCAGCTCCAGGGCGGCGTGGGCGGCCGCCATCCCGCTCCCGTACGCCAGTTCGGTGCCGCCCTCCAGCGCGCCGACGGCCTCCTCCAGGGCCGACCAGGTGGGGTTGCCGTACCGGCCGTAGCCGCGCTCGCCCTGACCGGAGGGCTCGACGCCGACGTAGGTGGCGGCGAAGACGACCGGCGGGTTCAGCGGGGCGTCGGGCACGGCCGCCGGTCGGCCGGCGTGCACGGCCACCGTCGCCGGGTGCAGGGGTGGGGGAGTGGGGGTCGACGAGGTCACCGGGCCAGTGTTTCCTACCGCATGCGCGCCTGCCCGGGCGGAGGTCACCGGGCCGGTAGGGTCGGGCCCGATGATCCCCGCACCGCCGGAGCGCGCGCGATGACCGACAGCGCCCCTAGCGCCCCCACCGAACCCGGCGCTCCCCGCCGCCCCCGGGTCGCCGTCGTCTTCGGCGGCAGCAGCAGCGAGCACGCCATCTCCTGCCTCACCGCGGGCAGTGTGCTGGCCGCCATCGACCGCGACCGCTACGACGTCATCGCCGTCGGCATCACCCGCTCGGGCCGCTGGGTGGTGGTGCCCGACGAGCTGCACGACCGGCTGCAGATCGTCGACGGCACGCTGCCCGAGATCAGCGAGGACCTGCTCGACGCCATCTGGCTGCGCACCACCACCGGTACCGACCTGGCGGTCCGTGCCGACTCCACGGACTCCCCGGACGCGGTCGACACCGACGACCTGGTGCCGATGCCGCAGAGCTCCGCGCTGGCCCGGTTGGGGTCGCTCGACGTCGCGTTCGCGCTGCTGCACGGGCCGTTCGGCGAGGACGGCACCATCCAGGGCATGTTCGAGATGATGGGCACCCGCTACGTCGGGGCCGGGGTTCTGGCCAGCGCGGTCGGCATGGACAAGATCTTCATGAAGCTGGTGCTGGCCGCGTCCGGGCTGCCGGTCGGACCCTTCGTGCCGATCCTGCCGCGGCACTGGGAGCACGACCGGGCCGCCTGCCTGGAGGCGGTCGCCGCCCTGCACCTGCCGCTCTACGTGAAGCCCGCCCGGGGCGGGTCGAGTCTCGGCATCACCCGGGTCACCGACGCCGACCAGCTGGTCGCCGCGGTCGAGCACGCCCGCGAGTTCGACCCCAAGGTGATCGTCGAAGAGGGCTTCGTCGAGGCCCGCGAGCTCGAGTGCGGTGTGCTGGGGGCGTTGGACGGCGGTCTGCCCGAGGCCAGCCAGGTCGCCGAGATCCGGGTGCACAGCGAGTCGGGGTTCTACGACTTCGACGCGAAGTACCTGCCGGAGGAGCAGGTCGACCTCGACGTCCCGGCCGACGTGGACGACGACCTCGCCGAGGAGGTGCGCCGGCTCGCGGTGCGCACCTTCGACGCGGTCGGTTGCGAGGGACTGGCCCGGGTCGACGTCTTCGTGACCCGCGACCGGCGGGTCTACGTGAACGAGATCAACACCATGCCGGGGTTCACCGCGCACTCGATGTTCCCCCGGATGTGGGCCGCTGCCGGGATGACCTACCCCGAGCTGGTGGATCGGCTGCTGATGCTCGCGCTGGAGCGACCCGTCGGCCTGCGCTGAGCTCACGCCCAGCCTGGTCCGGTCGTCACAGACACGCCGGTCCGGATCTCAGAGTCGCCCTGACCCGGAGCTCACAGACAGGGACGCTCGACCGGGATCGTGTCCACCGCCGTCGCCACGTCGACCAGCGCAGTGGCCTCCGGAGCGTAGTCCGGGGGAACGCCGACCTGGACGTACACGGGTCGCCCGATCGTGGTGAACAGGTAGCCGCCCTCGAGCTGCTCGGCGAACCAGCCCACCCCGTTCACCTCGAAGCACTCGCTCGCCGGGCCCAGCGTCGGCGGCTTGTCCACGCCGCACTTCAGGGTGATGGTCGGGTCGCCCCAGGCCGCGGACAGGACGCCGGGCTCGACCGTACGGCGGGGCTGGTCGAGCACTGTCGCGGGCAGCGCGGCCATCACCGACGCGCACTGCGCGCGGATCTCGGGGGTGGGGGTCGGGTCCGTCATGGTGACCGTGCGCGAGCACGAGCCGAGACCGACCAGGAGCAGGCCGACGCACGCCGCCCGGAGCGTCCGGACGGCGGGGGAACGGGGAGGCGTGCTCAGATGTGGACCACGGGGCAGGTCACGGTCCGGGTGATGCCGGGGACGTTCTGCACCTGCGCGACGACCAGGGCGCCCAGCTCGTCGACGCTGGAGGCCTCGGCGCGCACGATCACGTCGTACGGTCCGGTGACGTCCTCGGCCAGAGTGACACCGTGGAGCGCGCCGATCGCCTGCGCGACCTCGGCGGCCTTGCCGACGGTGGTCTGCACCAAGATGTACGCCTGAACGACCATGCTTCTCCTCCGGTTCGGGCCCGAGTTCCACGGACTCGCCGTCAACCTATCGTGTCGTCTCGACCCGTAGAAGCCCACGCGATGAAGAAAGGCCCAACCGTTGTCTGTCGGTTCCCGCCCTGCCGGACCCACCCTCGGCGAGTCCGGTGAGTTCTCCCTGATCGCCCAGATCACCGCCGATCTGCCCACGTCCCCGGAGGTGCTGCTCGGTCCCGGCGACGATGCGGCGGTGCTCGGCATCGACGGTCCCGTGCTGACCTCGGTCGACGTGCTGGTCGAGGGCGTGCACTTCCGGCGGGACTGGTCCAGCGCCACCGAGGTGGGCCGCAAGGCGGTCGCGGTGAACGTCGCCGACATCGAGGCGATGGGCGGTCGGGCGGTCGCCGTGGTGGTCGGCCTGACCGCGCCCAGCGACCTGCCGCTGGCCTGGGCGCTGGAGCTGGCCGAGGGCATCAGGACCGAGGGCGACCGGTCCGGTGTGGTCCTGGTCGGCGGCGACGTGACCGGCGGTCGCGACGTGACGCTGGCCGTGACCGTGTTCGGGGCTCTGGACGGACGGGCTCCGGTCCGCCGCTCCGGTGCCCGACCGGGTCAGGTGGTGGCCCTGGTGGGCCGTACCGGGTGGGCGGCCGCCGGGATGGCGGTGCTCCAGCGCGGCTTCCGTTCCCCCCGGGCCGTGGTCGAGGCGCAACGGGTGCCGGCGGTGCCGTACGGGCAGGGGCAGGTGGCCGCCGACGCGGGAGCCACGGCCATGATCGACGTCTCCGACGGGCTGCTGGCCGATCTCGGTCACCTGGCCCGCGCCTCCGGGGTCACTGTGGACCTGGTGCTGGACGCCTTCGAGGTGCCCGACGTGCTGCAGGCGGTGGCCGCGGCGACCGGCAAGGACCCGTCCGCGCTGCTGCTCACCGGCGGCGAGGACCACGCCCTGGTGGCCTGCTTCCCCGACGTCGGCGCGGTGCCGGAGGGCTGGCTGGTGATCGGCCGGACGCGGGAGCCCGGCGAGGGCGAGGCGGCCGGCGTCCTGGTGGACGGCAGCGTCTGGGAGGGTCCGGCGGGCTGGGACCACTTCGGCGGCGGCCGGTGACCGGCCTCCCGACGCCGGCGACGTCGGGCCGGCTGCCGACCGCGCGGGTGCTGACCATCGCCGGTTCCGACTCCGGCGGCGGGGCGGGGATCCAGGCCGATCTCAAGACGATGCTCGCCTTCGGGGTGCACGGGATGAGTGCGCTGACCGCGGTCACCGCCCAGAACTCGCTCGGCGTGCAGGGCTGGTGGCCGCTGCCCGAGGAGACGGTCCGTGCCCAGGTCCGCAGCGTGGTCGACGACATCGGCGTCGACGCGGTGAAGACGGGGATGCTGGGCACGGCGGGCACCACCCGGCTGGTCGCCGCCCTGCTGGCCGATCTCCCGGACGGCGTGCCGGTGGTGGTGGACCCGGTCTGCGCGAGCAAGCACGGGGACCCGCTGATCGACGACGACGCGGTGGCCGCGCTGCGTGACCGGCTGCTGGGCGTGGCCACGCTGATCACGCCGAACCTGCCGGAGGCGGAGCTGCTGGCCGGCCGCGCGGGCCGCCCGGACCAGCTGGCGGAGGCCCTGCTCGCGTACGGGCCGGCGTGGGTGCTGATCAAGGGCGGCCACGCCGAGGGCGATCCCACCGACCACCTGTTCGGGGCCGACGGGACCGTGACGTCGTTCACCGCGGCCCGGTCGGACAACCGGCACAGCCACGGCACCGGGTGCACCCTGGCCTCGGCCATCGCCAGCCGGCTCGGCCTGGGCGACGACATGGTGGCCGCCGTGGGCGCGGCCAAGACCTACATCAGCGGGGCCGTGGCGGCCGGGTTCCCCCTCGGCACGGGCATCGGACCCACCGACCACCTCTGGCGTCTCCGGCCGCACCTCTGAGCCCGGCCCCGGCACGCCGTCATCGGGTCGGATCGTCACTCAGCCGACACTCAGGAACTGGCGCGTGACGCAAGTGACGGATGAGGCGATGGCGTAGGCTCCACGTCCATGGCGACCCGCGTGTCTTCCCCACCGCGGTCGCGAGCCAAAGCCAGCACCTCCTCGGGTGCCGGTTCGCCGCCGCGGTCGTCCGGAAGCAAGACCAAGTCCAGCGCGCCCGCGCGCTCCGGCTCCACCCGGAGCGGCAGCGGCGCGCGCAGCACCAGCAGCCGCGGGCCGGCCACCAAGACCTCGAACCGCGCGCCGGCTCCCCGGTCGTCGTCGCGGTCCCGGCGCAAGCCGCCACCCACCCCGATCGTGGTCCGGATCGGTCGCGGACTGGCCGCGGTCTGGCTCGGCATCGCCCACCTGGTGGGCTCGGCGGCCCGCGCCATCGGCAACGGCGCCCGCGACCTGGATCCGGCGCTGCGCCGCGACGGCATGGGTCTGTTCCTGATCGGCAGTGCCATCGTCATCGCCGCCGAGTTCTGGTTCGGTCTGCCCGGCGCGGTCGGTCACGCCATCCACGTGGGCGTGGCCACGCTGATCGGCACCCTCGCGTACGCCGCCCCGCTGCTGCTGCTGGCCATGGCCTGGCGGACGCTGCGGCACCCGGAGCGCAACGGCCCCGGCGGGCGTCAGTTCGTCGGCTGGTCCGCGATCACCTTCGGGCTGCTCGGTCTGATCAACATCGCCGACGGTCTGCCCCGGACCAACGACCCGGCGGCCCTGCGCGAGGCCGGTGGCATCGCCGGGTACCTCTCGTCCAGCCTGCTGGCCGATCTGCTCACCCCGTACGTGGCCGTCCCGCTGCTGGTCCTGCTGCTCGCCTTCGGTCTGCTGGTCGTGGTCGGCATCCCGCTGCACCAGATCCCCGAGCGGGTCCGGGCCCGGGTCGAGCCGTTCCGCCGCCCGCTGGTCATCCGCGGCGAGGTGGACGAGTACGCCGGCGACGAGGCGTACGAGACCCCGATCATCGAGGAGCGGCCCAAGCGCGGCCGCCGCAAGCAGGCCGCGCTGACCGCCGACGCCGAGCTCGAGGACTTCGACCCGAGCGAGGGCATCGCGCTGGAACCCGACCTGGACGCCTCCGCCTTCCTGGCGCCTGACCCCGAGATCGACCCGGAGCCGGAGACCACGGGCCGCGCGGGGCGGGGCGGCAAGGGCAAGTTGGTCACCGCCGGACTGCCCCCGGGCGTCGTCGTGCACGGCGAGAACACCGAGCTGGAGGCGCCGCCGCACACGCCGATCCCGCAACGGGTCGAGCAGCTGCAGCTGTCCGGGGACGTGCAGTACCTGCTGCCGGACTCCGAGCAGCTCCGCCAGGGCAGCGTGCACCGGGCCCGGACCGAGGCCAGCGACTCCGTGGTGGGTCGGCTGACCGGCGTGCTCGAGCAGTTCGAGATCGACGCCAAGGTGACCGGCTACACCCGAGGCCCGACGGTGACGCGCTACGAGGTGGAGCTCGGACCGGCGGTGAAGGTGGAGAAGGTCACCGCGCTGAGCAAGAACA
>JBMDXL010000149.1:0-1804 GCA_048594465.1 Microlunatus sp.
GATCGCTCTCGGCGGCCGGATCTACGGACCGGAGGTGCGGTTGTGGGTGCGGGACGAGGGCACCGGCATCCCCACCGAGGACCGGAGCCGCATCTTCGAGCGCTTCGGCCGCGGCTCGGACCCGATCGGGACCCAGGCCCCGGGAGCCGACGACGGCGCCGGGTTGGGGCTGGCCATCGTGGACGCGATCGCCCAGGCCCACCACGGCCGCGTCGCTCTGTCCTCCGACGTCGGTGTCGGCTCCACCTTCACCCTGTGCCTGCCCCGCTCCGGGCACTCCTTCGACCTGGACGAGCCGATCGGCACCTCCGAACCCCCGGCCGAGGCGACGCCCCCTGCTGAACCGAACCGGGCGGCCGAGACGAACCGGGCGGTCGGCGAGCCCGCCGGCCCCACCCACCGAGACGAGACACCGAGGGAGACCGTGACGTGGCCGCGATCTTGATCGCCGAGGACGAGCCGCGGATCGCCGCCTTCGTCGAGAAGGGCCTGCGGGCCGCCGGGCTGTCCACCACCGTGGCCCGGACCGGTCCGGACGCCCTGGACTACGCCTGCACCAACGAGTTCGACCTGATGGTGCTGGACATCGGGCTGCCGCAGATGGACGGCTTCGCGGTGCTGGAGGCCCTGCGGGGTCAGGGATCGACCATGCCGGTGATCATCCTGACCGCCCGCGACTCCGTCACCGACACGGTCGCGGGTCTGGAGGGCGGGGCGGACGACTACATGGCCAAGCCGTTCCGGTTCGAGGAGCTGCTGGCCCGGGTCCGGATCCGGTTGCGGGACACCGCCCCCGCCCAGACCGTGGTGCTGGCCCACGGTGAGCTGAGCCTGGATCTGCGGACACGGGTGGTCACCGTGGCCGGCAAGCCGGTCGAGCTGTCGGCGCGGGAGTTCACCCTGATGGAGACCTTCCTGCGCCACCCCAACCAGGTCCTCAGCCGCGAGCAGCTGCTGTCCCGGGTCTGGGGGTACGACTTCGACCCCGGCTCCAACGTCGTCGACGTCTACGTCCGCTACCTGCGCAACAAGATCGGCAGCGACCGGATCGCCACCGTACGTGGGGCCGGCTACCGGCTGTCGGTCTGAACCGGCGGCGCCGAGGTCTGCGTCACTCCGCGCGGTGCATCACCGCGAGCACGGTGAGCGCGAGGATCTTGATGTCCAGCGCCACCGACCAGTTCTCGATGTAGTAGTTGTCCCACTCCGCACGGTCGGCGATCGAGGTCTGGCCGCGCAGGCCGTGGACCTGGGCCCAGCCCGTGACACCGGCCTTGACCCGATGACGTTCGCCGTAGCGGAGGATCTGGGCCTCGAAGAGCTCCACGAACTCCGGGCGCTCGGGGCGCGGGCCCACCAGGCTCATGTCCCCCTTGACCACGTTGAGCAGCTGGGGCAGCTCGTCCAGCGACGTGCGGCGCATGATCTTGCCGATCCGGGTCCGGCGGTCCACCCCCTCGACCCCGCCGGGCGCCTGCCCCTCGGTCAGCGTGAAGGCAGCGTCAGAGGGGCGGGGCGGGCGCATGGAGCGGAACTTGAGGCAGTCGAAGACCTGTCCGTCGCGACCGACCCGCGGCTGACGGAACATGATCGGTCCCGGTGAGCTCAGCCGGACCAGCAGCATCTGGGTGAGGAAGACCGGCGAGATGAGCAGCAGCCCGACCGCCGCGAGAGCCCGGTCGCCGACGTGCTTGAAGACGGTGAACTGCCACCCTCGCGGGTCGATGTAGGGCACGGCCAGGAGCGGCAGGCCACCGACGTGGTCGATGCGGATGTGCTCGCCGACGGAGTCGAACATGCGCGG
>JBMDXL010000015.1:0-3544 GCA_048594465.1 Microlunatus sp.
CTGATCCCCCACACGAGCTCACCCACAGGAGAAACCATGACCCGAGTACTGGTGACCGGCGCGTCCGGCTTCGTCGGCTCCCATCTCAGTCGCGCGCTCGAGGAGGCCGGCCACGAGGTGGTGGCCATGACCCGGCACCCCGACGACTACGACGGTCCGGGGCGCGCCGTCTACGGCGACGTGTCCGAGCCGGATTCGCTCCGCGCTGCGCTGGAGGGGATCGAAGCCGCGTACTACCTGGTGCACGGGCTGGAGAACGACGACTTCGTCCAGCGTGACGCCGACGCGGCCCGGGCCTTCAGCGCCGCCGCCGCGGAGGCGGGGCTGGAGCGGATCATCTACCTGGGCGGTCTGGGGAACGAGGACGATGACCTCTCCGACCACCTCAAGTCGCGCCGCGAGGTCGAGCAGCTGCTCGCCGCGGACGGGGTGCCGGTCACCGTGCTGCGCGCCGCCATCGTGATCGGCGACCAGGGCATCTCGTGGGAGATGACCCGGCAGCTGGTCCAGCACCTGCCCGCCATGGTCGGACCGCGGTGGGTGATGACCAAGACCCAGCCGATCGCGCTGGACGACGTGGTCCGCTACCTGGTGGGGGTGCTGGAGCCGGCCGAGGCCCGGGGGCGGACCTTCGAGGTGGGGGGTCCCGACGTGCTCACGTACGCGCAGATGATGCAGCTGGTGGCCAGGAACCACTTCGGCCGACCGCTGCCCATCCTGATCGTGCCGCTGCTGACGCCGCGGCTCTCGTCGCACTGGCTGTCCTTCGTGACCGATGTCGACACCGCCACCGCGCGGAACCTGGTCGACTCGATGAGCAACGAGGTGGTGGTCACCGACCACTCCATCCGCGACCTCGTGCCCGGCGAACCGCTGTCGTACGACGAGGCGGTCGGGCGGGCCCTGGCCGCGCGTGCGAAGCGGTTGGCACAGGAGGCGCAGCGGGCCGCCGCGGCCGCCGCCGAGTCCCCCCGGGAGGCTCGCCGGTGACCGGTTCCCAGCCGCCCGCCGAGCCGGTGGAGAAGCCCCGGACCGGACGGAGGTGGTCCAGCCGCGCCGCCAAGGTGGTCCGGCCGGTGTTCGTCGACCGGGTCGAGCGGGACCACCGCCAGTCCGATGCCGAGTTCAAGCGCCGCCGCATCGTCGTGGCGGCCACCCTCGTGGTGGGGGCGACCCTGCTCGGGCTGTCCTTCTCCACCGAGCCGGGTGAACCCGCGTTCTATCCCCTGACCATCGGGCTCGCCGCCACGTGGGCCCTGGGCAGCCTGATCTCCGGTCCGCTGCACCTCGGGCACATCGAGTTCCGCGGCGTGCTGCGCCGACCGATCCTCTCGCCGATCGCTGTCGGTCTGCTGCTGGCCGGCGTGTTCGTGGTCGGGGCGCTGGTCTTCCGCGAGGTGCCGTTCCTCACCGGGCTGACCGAGGACGTGATCGGCTACGCCCGCTACGGGATCCTGCCGGTCGTGGTCATCATCACGATCATGAACGGAGTGGCCGAGGAGCTCTTCTTCCGCGGGGCGCTGTTCGCCGGCATCGGGACCAGGCACCCGGTGATCATCTCGACCCTGTTGTACACGGTGGCCACCATCGGGTCCGGCAACGTGGTCCTCGTCTTCGCCGCCGCCCTGCTCGGCACGGTGGTCGGTCTGGAGCGCCGGGCCAGCGGCGGCGTCCTGGGGCCGATCTTGACCCACATCACCTGGTCGACGGCAATGCTTTTCCTGCTGCCGCTGATCTTTCCGGGCTGAGGTAGGACCGGGTACCCTCGGATTAGTTCGACGGTCGAGATCTCAGGATCTCGACTTCCCGTGTGGTGGTCCGACCCGACGAAGCTCATAAGTCCGTCCCCAGGTCCCCCGATCACGACCTAGCCCTGGCCGAGCTACCCGGCATCGGGTCGGATCACCTCACGCGGACTTCCTGGCCGGCCGCTCAGCGGTCGTCGCCTTCTTCGTCGCCTTCTTGGCCGGCGCCTTCTTGGCCGGCGACTTCTTGGCCGGCGACTTCTTCGCGGTCGTCTTCTTCGCGGACTTCTTGGCGGGCGTCTTCTTCACCGACGCCTTCGTGGCCGTCGACGCCGTCGATGCACCCCTGCCGGAGCCGGACGACTCGCTCCCCCGCTTCGTCCGGTTCTCCTCGACACTGCGCCGCAGCGCCTCCATCAGGTCGACGACCTGGCCGCCCTCGGGTTCACCGGCGTTCTCCTCGCCGAAGGTGGCGGCCGTGTCCAGCGCGTCCCCCTGCTCGAGCTTGGCGGCGATCAGCTCGCGCAGCTGCGCCTGGTAGTCGTCGGAGAACTTCTCCGGAGCGAAGTCGGCGCCCATGTTCTCCACCAGCGAGGACGCCATCTCGGCCTCCTTGGCCGAGACCCGGACGTCCTCGTCGAGACCCGGGAAGTCGGCCTCGCGCACCTCGTCGTCCCACAGCAGCGACTGCAGCATCAGCACCTTGTCCCGGACCCGCAGGGCCCCGAGCCGGGTCTTCTGACGCAGCGAGAACTGCACGATCGCCGTGCGGTCGGTCTCGGTCAGCGCCCGGCGCAGCAGCGCGTACGCCTTGACCGCTGTCTTGTCGGGCTCGAGGAAGTAGGACCGGTCGAACATGATCGGATCGACCTGGTCGGACGGGACGAACTCGACCACCTCGATCTCGCGGCTCCGCTCCTCGGGGAGCGACTTCAGGTCGTCCTCGGTCAGCACGACGGTGGTGTTCCCGTCGTCGTACGCCTTGTCGATGTGGGCGTAGTCGACGACCTTGCCGCACACCTCGCACCGACGCTGGTAGCGGATCCGGCCACCGTCCGCGTCGTGCACCTGGTGCAGGCTGACGTCGTGGTCCTCGGTGGCGCTGTAGAGCCTGACCGGCACGTTGACCAACCCGAAGCTGATCGCGCCCTTCCAGATCGATCGCATGACCACACCGTAAGCCGGTGGTCTCGGTGCTGGTGGCCGCCCTGCACCTGGTCGAGCCGATCGATCAACGACGGAGCGCGGGCGTGCGGACGACGCGGTCCGGATGGACATCTGGGCAAGGTCCGGCATCCGTGATGTGATTCCTCTCGTGCGCCTGGTCCGACGTCGGAGGGTGGAGCGGCTGCGGCCATCCCACGGCAGACACCGCGCGACGTCGTGCCTGCTGATGGTCCTCGTCGTCGCGGCGACCCTGTTCGTCCCGATCGATCCGGGGCCAGAGCCGGCTGCGGCAGCCCCGCTGCCGCGGGTGGTCGACTCGGGCTACTCGGTGACGTACGTGGTCAGGTCGTGCAACAGCTACGAAGCCGTCCTGGCCAACAAGGCACGGAACAACATCCAGGAGTCGTTGCGTGACCTCGGCCCGGACTTCGTGTCGACAGGCGCCTATCCGAACACGAACACGTTGGTGTCGCGTGGAATCGAGGACAGTGCACCGACCCAGGCCGCGGGCTGCTTGCCGTTCCGAGACCCCTGGCGGTTCACCTTGGGTCGGGGGATCCGGACCGGGACACCGGGATCGTTGAACCTGTCCACCGTGACCAGTCCGGACACCGTCGACGTCGTGACCGACC
>JBMDXL010000150.1:0-2395 GCA_048594465.1 Microlunatus sp.
GGACCGTTGATCAGGTGGTCCAGCGCCGAGCCCGCCAGGTACTGGGAGCACTGCTGGAGCTTGTCGGCCGATCCCCGCGCCGTGGTCAGCGAGGCCCGTGGCGTGCCGTTGGCCTCCAGCACGGTGAGCACCTCCTCCCGCAGCAGGTCAGCGGCCTCGGAGGTGAGGAAACCGGGCAGGGTCAGGTACCCGTGGTCGTGGTAGAAGCGCACCTCGCTGTCGGTCAGCTGCAGTGGACGGACCAGGGGCTCGTGCTCGAGGGTGGTCATGATCTCTCTCCCGTGGGGTGTGGTGTCGTCCACTCTGCGCCCGTGGCGCGCCGGTGACCATGCACGTTCCGACCAGGTCTTTGCACGATCGGACCAAGATCAGCGTGGGTCGGCACGGGTCCCGACCCGGGTGGCTGTCGGGTACCGTCGGCGCCGTGGTCTCGGGCGGCGCGGCGTGGACGACGGACAGCACGGTCTTCCTGCACGGCGGGCACCGCGAGGAGTGCATCGACACCGTCGACAAGCGCTTCGGCTACCACACGGTCCAGCTGATGGCGCGTGGCTCGGTCGAGCTCTTCTACGGCACCACCCGTTACGAGATGCACGGTCCCTGGCTGTGGCCGTGCTTTCCCGGGCCGCGGATCCGCTTCCACGAGTGGCCTCGGGGACAGGCCTGGGAGCACCGCTGGCTGGCCGTGTCGGGACCGCGGGTGGCGGACTGGGACGCGGCCGGTCTGTGGCCACGGGCGCCGCTGGCGATCCGACCGGACCGGACCGACCACTTCGTCGAGACGCTGTCGGAGGCGATCCGGCTGTCCCGTCGACCGGAGCGCCGGGCCCGGCTGCGGGCGGCCAACGTGCTCGAGCGCTTCCTGCTCGACTGGGCCGACGAGCGCAACAGCGCCGACCCGGACGTGCCGTCCTGGCTGCCGCAGGTGATGTCGGTGCTGGCCGGGGCCGGACCGCCCGACTACCGCGTCGTGGCCCAGGAGGTGAACATGTCCGTGAGCACGCTGCGGCGACGCTTCCGGCAGGCGACCGGCGGTTCCCTGCACGACTTCCACCTGGAGTCCAAGGTGCTGTCCGCCCAGCGCGAGCTGGAGCTCACCGACGATCCGATCAAGGTCGTGGCCGAGCGGCTGGGCTACCGCGACGTCTTCTACTTCACCCGTCAGTTCACCCAGCGGGTGGGAGTCAGCCCGGCGGAGTTCCGTCGCGTCCGGGCCCGGGCGGACGACGAGGTCGGGTGAGCGGCGACCCTTCACAGGCTCCTGACAGCGTCGGTTGGTTGAATCGTCATCCAACGAGCTACCCCGACCCCCTACGAGGAGCCCCCATGTCGACGACCACGCCGACCCCCACCCCCGACGCGACGACGTCCGAGACCCCCGCCACCACCTGCTGCGGACGGCGTACGGTGCTGCGGGCCGCCGGCCTCGTGGCCCTGTCCGGCGGGGCCGTGGCCCTGGCCGCCTGCAGCGCCGACTCGGCCACCACCGCGCCGAGCGCCGGTGCGTCGTCGGCCGAGCCCTCCGCCGCGGAGTCGTCGGCCGCTGCGCCCAGCACGTCCGCCAGCCCGTCGGCCTCGGCCAGCAGCGCGGCGCCGGCCGGCACCGCGGTGGCGATCTCGGAGGTGGCGGTGGGCGGCGGCCTGGTGGTCGACGAGAAGTACGTGGTCACTCAGCCGAAGGACGGCGAGTTCAAGGCGTTCAGCGCGATCTGCACCCACCAGGGCTGCCCGGTCGGCTCGGTCGAGGACGGCGTGATCGTCTGCCCGTGCCACAACAGCCACTTCGACATCACCAGCGGTGACCCGGTCAGCGGCCCGGCCCAGGAGCCGCTCCCGGCCGTCGACTTCGTCACCTCCGGCGACTCCATCGTCATCACGGGCTAGTTCGTCGTCACTCGCTGTGTGATCGTCACTCGCTGCTCCGCTGCGCGCCGATTGGCCCTGACTTCCCTCGTCGCACACAGACGGTGAAGCGTTGTCTGCGCGCTCCTCGGTCCAGACAGGGACGGGCGCTCCGCTACGCGGCCGCTCGCAACGGGAAGCGAGTGACGAGAACACTGTCCGAGCGGGCGCCTAGGCTGGCGGACGTGCCACCCCGCGTCTCCTACCGCCCCGCTCCGGGCTCGATCCCGGAGCAGCCGGGGGTCTACCGGTTCTCCGACGCGGACAACCGGGTCATCTACGTCGGCAAGGCCAAGAGCCTCCGCTCCCGGCTGAACTCCTACTTCGGCGACCCGGGTGGACTGCACTACCGCACCCGCACGATGGTGCAGAGCGCGGCCAAGGTCGAGTGGACCGTGGTGCAGACCGAGACCGAGGCCCTCCAGCTGGAGTACTCCTGGATCAAGGAGTTCGACCCCCGGTTCAACGTCAAGTACCGCGACGACAAGTCCTA
>JBMDXL010000151.1:0-3282 GCA_048594465.1 Microlunatus sp.
CGGCTGGTAGACTAAGACACCCAGGCCGAGCAGGAACGGCCCCACGAAGATCCAGAAGGCGAGCCGGTGGCCGCGGTTGGGTCGGGCCCGGACCGGCCCGGTCGTCGCCGGCGCGACGACCGGACCAGAGTCACCCGGACCGACCGCGGCCCTCGTCGGCCGCGGGGAGGGGGCGGTGCGGCTCATCAGCCGAACAGCTTGTCCAGCTCGGAGTTGATCTTGGTGACGGCCTTGCCCATCTCCGTCGAGGGATCGGCCCCCTTGCCCACGATGCGGGCCACGGCGTCGTTGTAGGCCGTCTGCATGGCCGGGGTGAAGTTGGCGTTGCCCCGGACACCGAACTGCGTGTTCAGGGCCACGGTCTCGGCGGCCACGCCCTCCTGCAGCTTGGTCGCCTTCTCGGCCACGCTCTTGCGCGGCGGGATGTGGAAGCCGTAGTTGAGGGACCAGTCCTCCTGGAGGTCGACGGAGTCGACCCAGAGCCACTTGGTGAAGGCCTTGGCCGCGTCCACCTGGTCGGACTTGGCGCTGACGAAGGCGGACCAGCCGCTGGTCACCACGGCCTGCTTGCCGCTGCTGCTCGCCGCGGGCAGGGCGAAGACCCCGATGTCGTCGCCGAGAGCCTCCTGCATGGCCGGCAGCGCCCACATGCCCTGCCACTGGATCGCCACCAGGCTGTCGTTGATGGCACCCGGGTCCCACCAGTCGGTCGGGGCACCGAGCAGCACCGACTTGTCGGTGCCGAACTGCCGCAGCTTGGCCACGGCCTCCCCCACCGCGTCGGGGTCGAAGCCGACCTTGTTGTCCTCGGTCAGCCAGCGGCCGCCGGTCGCGTACACCGCGCCGTAGCCGACCGGCCCGCCCGCGGTCAGCAGGTCGTTGCCCAGGAAGGCGCCCTTGACCTTGTCGTCGGTCAGCTCCTTGGCGGCGGAGATCAGCTCGTCGAACGTCGTCGGGGGCTTGATGCCCTTCGCCTCAAGCAGGCTCTTGCGGTAGAAGAACACCTGCGGGTCGTTGATCATCGGGATGCTGTAGAGCTTCCCGTCGACGCTGTTGTAGGCGATGTCGGCCGGGTCGAAGTCGTCCTTGACGTCGGCGATCAGGTCGTCCAGCGCGACCAGCTGCTGCGAGGCGACCATCGCCCGGTCCGGGTGACCCTCGAAGGCGTCGGGTCCCTTGTCCGAGGACAGACCGGTGGCCAGCTTGGCCGGGTAGTCACCCGGGATCCACTGCACGTTGACGGTGGCGTCGGGGTAGCCGGCGGCGTACTTCTTCGCGGCCGCCTGGGTGCCGGACTCGCCGTACTGGTGGTACCACTGCTCGATCGTGACCTTGGGCCCGCCGGCGGCCGGGGAGGACGACGAGCTGGCGCTCCCCGCTCCCTTGTTCGAACCGCAGGCCGAGAGCGCTCCGAGGGCAGCGACACCGAGGGCCCCACCGAGCAGCGAACGACGGCTGAAAGCACTGGTGCTCATGCTCCATCTCCTCCTTGAGTTGGTCTTATCCGAAGGTTAAGAATAAGGGTGTTTCGAAGTGTGCACGCCGGGACGGCGGGCTGTCAAGAGTGCGGCGATGACGATGTGGTCACCGCCGCACGACGGCGTCAGGCCTCGTCGAAGCCCAGGTCCGGGGCCGCGCGCAGGTGCGCGCGACCGCTCGTGGTCCCCTGCAGCTCGAGCAGCAGCAGCTCGTTGGTCCCCGCCCGGGTCACCGGTCCCGGGACGTAGAGCGTCCGCTGCGGACCGCGACTCCAGTAGCGCCCGAGAGCGAAACCGTTCACGTACGCCACCCCCTTGGTCCAGCCGTCCAGGGCCAGGTGGAGGTCGGCGGGGGCGGCGAGCTCGAACTGCCCGCCGGCGAAGAAGACCCCGCCCTGCTGGTCCCGCTCGCCCCCGCACAGGCGCTCGACCACGGCCGTGCGCTCGGCGGGGCCGAGCTGCAGAGGTCGCACCGACCACCCGGTGAGCGCCACGCCGTCGAGCAGCACCGGTCCGATCAGGCCCTTGGGCTCCCCGATCCGGGGACCGTAGTTCACCCGTCCCTGGTCCTCGACCAGGATCGACAGCTCACCGTCGACGACCGGCGGCAGGGCCAGCACGTGCTCGTGGTGATCACGACTGAGCACCCCGACGGGCCGCCCGTCCAGCCGGACCACGGCGCGGTCCCGGAGGTCGCCGACCACCAGCGTCCCCCCACCGGGCGGCACGTCGACCCAGACCCGGTGGTCGGCGAACCCCCGGTAGTGGCCGAGGGCGTCCATGGTGGGCAGCTCGGCGGCGCTGTGCACCGGGCCCAGGAGGTCGATCACGTCGTCCAGCCGGGCGCGCCGGTCCAGCCGGATCCCCCCCGTTGGCGCCGGCGGCCGGGCGGGCGGATCCTCGGTGGGCACGGGCGCGTGCCGGGCGATCACCTCACGGAAGGCGGCGAACTTCGGCCCCGGGTAGCCGTCCTCGCTCAACGGGGCGTCGTAGTCGTAGGAGGTGGTGGTCGGCTGGTAGGTGCCCTTGTCGTTGGCGCCGCTGGTCAGACCGAAGTTCGTTCCCCCGTGGAACATGTAGACGTTGACCGAGCCGCCGACGGCCAGGATGGCGTCCAGGTCCGCGGCGGCGGTGACCGCGTCGGTGGTGTGGTGATGGGCCCCCCAGTGGTCGAACCACCCGTTCCAGAACTCCGCGCACATCAGCGGACCGCTCGGCTGCGCCTCGCGCAGCACCGCGAAGCGCTCGGGCGTACGGCTGCCGAAGGTCGCGGTCTTGTGCAAGTCCGGCAGACCACCGGCCCGCAGCATCGTCGGGTCGGCCTGGTCGCAGGTGAACAGCGGCACCTCGATGCCGGCCGCCCGGACCATCCCCACCAGCGTCCGCAGGTAGTCGGCGTCGTCGCCGTACGCGCCGTACTCGTTCTCCACCTGGACCATCAGCACCGGTCCCCCGCGGCTGACCTGCGCCGCCGCCACGATCGGCAGCACGGCGTCGAAGAAGCCCTGGACCGCCTGCAGGTAGCGGGGCTCGGAGCGCCGGATGCCGACCTCGGGATCGGCGAACAGCCAGGCGGGCAGTCCCCCGTTGTCCCACTCCGCGCAGATGTAGGGACCCGGGCGCACGACCGCCGACAGACCGGCCTGCTGGACCAGGGACAGGAAGCGCGCCAGGTCCAGGCCGCCGTCGAGGTCGACCCGACCCGGGGTGGGACAGTGCTCGTTCCACGGGATGTAGGTCTCGATCGTGTTGAGACCCATCAGGCGCGCCATCTCGATCCGGTCGGCCCACTGGTCGGGATGGA
>JBMDXL010000152.1:0-2162 GCA_048594465.1 Microlunatus sp.
AGCTGGCCCACGGGATGGGGGTGGAGGAGTCGATCGCGCAGTCCTCGGCCACCGCCGGGTCGGCGGTCGTGTTCGCGGGCGTGACGGTGATCATCGCGCTCTGTGGCCTGGCGGTGGCCAACATCCCGTTCCTCACCGTGATGGGGGTGGCCGCGGCCGGCGGGGTCGCTGTGGCCGTCTGTGCGGCCCTCACCCTGCTGCCCGCCCTGCTGGCGCTCTGCGGCAACCGGCTGCGGCCGAAGCCGACGTCGCACGCGGTCACGCTGATCGACAAGGCCGCGGCCGGCCGCACCATGGGGGCGCGCTGGGTAGCCGTGGCCACCAGGATCCCGGTGCTCACCGTCGCGGTCATCCTGCTGGTGATCGGCGTGCTGGCCTTCCCGATCAAGGACCTGGCCCTGGCCCTGCCGGACAACGGCAGTGCGGACGTGGGCTCGCCGCAACGGACCTCCTTCGACCTGATCGCGACCGAGTTCGGGCCCGGCTACAACGCCCCTTTGCTGGTCACCGCCGACATCATCACCAGCACCGATCCCAAGGGCACCGTCTCCGACCTGGCCGACGACATCGCCAAGATCCCCGGCGTCGTGGCCATCACGAAGCAGACCCCCAACCAGACCGCCGACCTTGGTCTGGTCCGGGTGGTGCCGCAGTGGGCGCAGAGCGATCCGCGGACCACGGAGCTGGTCGGCAAGATCCGGGCCCAGGCGCCCGGCTGGGAGTCGAAGCTCAAGATCTCCGACATCACCGTGACGGGCACCACGGCGGTGGCCATCGACGTGAACACCCGGCTGAGCGGTGCCCTCGTCCCGTTCGGGGTGGTGGTGGTCGGTCTGGCCCTGATCCTGCTGATGATCGTGTTCCGGTCGATCGCGGTCCCGATCAAGGCGGCGTTCGGCTACCTGCTCTCCATCGGGGCCGCCCTGGGCACGGTGACCGCCGCCTTCATCTGGGGCTGGGGGGCCGGCCCGCTGGGCATCACCGAGATCGGACCGCTGGTCAGCTTCCTCCCCATCATCTTGATGGGGGTGCTGTTCGGGCTGGCCATGGACTACGAGGTGTTCCTGGTCTCGGCCATCCGGGAGGACTACGTCCACCACGGCGGCGTCCCGGACCGGGCCCGGCACGCCATCCGCACGGGTTTCATCTCCAGCGCCCGCGTGGTCACCGCGGCGGCGGTGATCATGATCTCGGTGTTCGCCGCGTTCATCCCGCACGGCAGCGCGACCATCAAGCCGATCGCCCTGGGACTGGCGGTCGGCGTGTTCGTCGACGCCTTCCTGGTCCGCATGACCCTGGTGCCGGCGGTCCTCGCGCTGCTCGGCGACAAGGCCTGGTGGATGCCGACCAAGCTGGACAAGGCCCTGCCGCACATCGACGTCGAGGGCTCGGCGCTGGTCCGCCACGTCGAGCAGGTCGAGTGGGAGGAGGTCCACGGCGGGGTGGCCGTCCGAGCCGAGGCCGCCGGGATCGTCACCGACGCGGGACCGTTCCCGGTGGACCTGTCGGTGCCCCGGGAGTCCACCGTCACCTACGACCACCCCGACCCGGCGGTGCGGGCGGCGCTGGTGTGGACGCTGGGGGGCTGGCGCAAGCCCGTCGGAGGGCACCTCGCGGTGCTGGGACGGGTGCTGCCCGAGGAGGCCGGGTCCGTCCGCCGGGTGGTCCGGGTCCTCCCGCCGCCCAGCCGGGACGACGACGGCGTCGACGTACGGCGCTACGTGTCGACCCTGCTGGTCGCCCAGGGAGAACGGCCCTGGCCGTCGCGACGCACCACCAGCCGCGCGATCGACCAGGCCGATGCCTGGCTGTCGCCGCTGCGGGCACCGGTGCCGGGGGAGCAGTCCCTGGCCGACCGCCGACTCTCGGACCTGACCTCGCTGGAGCGTCGGCTGGTCACGCTGAGCGCCGCCGCGGTGCAGTCGCCCGAGCTCATCGTGGTGGCCGAGCCCGATCGCGATCTCGATCCCGGGTCGATGTCGTGGTTCGCGGGGGTGTGCGCCGAGCTGGTCCACGACACCGCCACCACGGTGCTGCTGGTCGGATCCCGGGTGACCGCCCTGGCCGACCGCCCCCCGGCCGACACGCCCACCGCTTCGACCCACGCCCCCTCGCCCCCCGCCCCCGAGACCTCGGAGTCGCTCGGGATCGAGGGAGTCGCT
>JBMDXL010000153.1:0-1744 GCA_048594465.1 Microlunatus sp.
AGGCCGGGTAGCGGCGCAGCGGCCGATCCGCCGCCCGGGAGCTCGTCATCGGACTGCGCTCACCGACGGTCCCCGAGCCGGGTGATCAGCACGGGAACGGCTGTCCGGTCACGTTCACCCGGAGCGTGTACAGCGAGGTGGTGGCGGTGATGTAGAGGTCGTTGCGACGCGGGCCGCCGAAGGTCAGGTTGGAGACGACCTCGGGGACGAGCAGTCGGCCCAGCAGGGTGCCGTCGGGGTGGAGGATGTGGATCCCCTCGTGGGTGGAGGCCCAGATCCGGCCCTGCGGGTCGACGCGGAAGCCGTCGTACGTGCCGGCCGCGCAGTCCGAGATGACCTCTCCCCCGGTCAGGGTCCGGCCGTCGGTGACGTCGAAGGCCCGCAGGTGGTTGCGCTCGGAGTCGGAGACGTAGAGCCGCCGCTCGTCGGGGGAGAAGGCCAGGCCGTTGGGACGGGCCAGGTCGTCGGTCACCGCGACCGGCTGCTCACCGGGCACCACGCGGTAGACGTGGCAGGCGCCGATCTCGCTCTCGGCGGCGTGGCCCTCGTAGTCGGAGTCGATGCCGTACGCGGGGTCGGTGAACCAGATGGCGCCGTCGGAGTGCTCGACGAGGTCGTTGGGGCTGTTGAGCCGCCGGCCCTCGTACGCGTCGGCGATCACGGTGACGCTGCCGTCGGGCTCGGTCCGGGTCACCCGCCGGTGGCCGTGCTCGCAGCTGAGCAGCCGGCCCTGCCGGTCGGCGCTGTGGCCGTTGTGGAAGCCCACGCCGGTGGCCCAGACGTCGGTCCGGCCGGTCAGCTCGTCGTAGCGCATCACCCGGTCGGCCGGGATGTCGGAGAACAGCACGTGGCGGGCGGCCGGGAAGTACACCGGCCCCTCGGTCCACCGGCAGCCGGAGGCGACCCGGACCAGATGGCGGTCCCCGATCCGGCTCCCCAGCCGGGGGTCGAAGGACTCGAACTCGACGGGGACGGTCTCGTGACGTCGGTGCACGCGGTCATTCAAGCAGCCGGACCGCCGTCACCGGAGCGGACCACCGTGCTCAGCCGCCGAGCTGCTCCAGCGCGCGGGTCACCGTGCCGCGGAGGAAACGGGTCCAGCCGTCGCCGTCGGAGAGCGATCCGCCGCCGAGCCCGGACAACGCACCCCGGACCGCTTCGCGGGTGGCGCCGTCGTACCCGCCGGCCGGCTCGAGCTCGGCACCCCAGACCAGCGCGCACATCGCGCGGACCGCCTGCACCTGGGTGCGCGACGCGCGGTCGAAGCCGGAGCGGGCGGCGCCCGAGCGGCCGTTGTCGAGGTGGATGTGGTTGTGGTGCGCGGTGTCGTACACGTGGGTGAGCACGTAGGCGAAGTGCTCGTGGACGTGGGCGGCCAGCGCCCAGTACCGCAGCTCGGCGGCGCGTCGCTCGGGCTCGGCGAACCCGCTCCACACGTCGTACCGCGCCGAGGCGAGCACCTCACCGTCGGCGGTCTCCAGCCCGGCGATGTCGAACGCGCGGCCCGCGTGGTGCCACGAGCGGCACCCCTCCCCCGTCCCGTCGATCCAGGTGCCGTAGGTCCGCAGCCGCGCGACCGCGGGCTGCCCGGTCAGCGCCGACCAATCGGCCAGCCAGGCCGACAGCTGCCCGGCGAACCCCGGCTCCATGAAGAAGCGCGACCCGCGGCCGTTGATCTCGTAGATCAGCTCGGCCCCGTCGACCGCGGTGTAGCTGGTGAGCGCGTCACGGGACACACAGGCCT
>JBMDXL010000154.1:0-5128 GCA_048594465.1 Microlunatus sp.
CGGCACGGACCGTTCGGGGTGTCGCGTTGGAGCACCGAGGCGGAGCGCTGGCTGGCCGAGGCGGTCCCGGGCTACGGCGAGGACGGCGAGTGGTATCTCGGCCGGCCGCTGCTGGTCACGGTCAACGACTACGACCTGAACCTGTTCAACGGCGACACCGGCGTGGTGGTGGCCGACGGCGGCGGGGTCCGGGCCGCGTTCGGTCGGGGCAGCGACCCGATGCTGATCTCGCCGGTCCGTCTGGACGCCGTGCAGACCACCCACGCGATGACGGTGCACCGGGCCCAGGGCAGCCAGTTCGACGTGGTGTCGTTCGTGCTGCCGCCACCGGAGTCGCCGCTGCTGACCCGGGAGCTGCTCTACACCGCCGTCACCCGGGCCAGTCACCGGGTCCAGGTGTTCGGGTCCGAGGAGGCCGTCCGGCGCGCCGTCGCCCGACCGGCGAACCGGGCCAGCGGCCTGCGCGGCCGCCTGGCCTGAGCCAGCCGCCCTCCCGGCGCCGCCGGGCCGACCCGACCGGACGGCCGGGGTGCGGCTAGCGGACCTCGGTGTCGGCGGCGGCGGTCCGGACCGCGTCGTACGAGGCGTGCTCGCCGTCGTCCTTGACCCGCTTGTTGGCCGCCTCGCTGTTGAGCAGCAGGTTGAGCAGGATGGCGGTCATCGCCCCCGCGGAGATGCCGGAGTCGAAGATGATCTGGAACCAGACCGGGAACTGGGCGTAGATCTCGCCGTTCACCGTCGGCAGCAGACCGACACCGACGGCCACGGCGATGACCAGGATGTTGCTGTTGGTCAGGTGCACCTTGCCGAGGGTCCGGACGCCGCTGGCGGCCACCATCCCGAACAGGGCGATGCCCGCTCCACCCAGCACCGGGAGCGGGATGCCCTCGACCACGGCCCCGAGCTTGGGCAGCAGGCCCAGGACCACGAGCACTCCGCCGGCGAAGGTGGCCACGTACCGCGACTTCACGCCGGTCAACGAGACCAGACCGACGTTCTGCGCGAACGCGGTGTAGGGGAAGGTGTTGAACACCCCACCCAGCACGGTGGACAGGCCGTCGGCCCGCAGCCCGTCGGCCAGGCGGCGCGGGCTGACGTGGGTGTCGACGATCTCGCCCACGGCCAGCATGTCGCCGGTGGTCTCGGTCATGATCACCAGCGCCACGATGCACATCGACACGATGGCGCTGATCTGGAACGTCGGCAGACCGAAGTGGAACGGGGTGCTCACGCCGAACCAGGCCTGGTCGCCCACGTGGCTGAAGTCGGTCAGGCCGAACGGCACCGCCACCAGCGTGCCGATCACCAGCCCCAGCAGGATGGACAACCGGGCGAACGCGGGCGGGGCGAACCGCTCGATCAGCAAGATGGTGATCAAGGTGGCGGCCGCGAAGCCGACGTTGACCGGGGCGCCGAAGCCCTCCGACCCGACGCCACCACCGGCCCAGCCCGCCGCGACCGGCATCAGCGAGAGGCCGATGATCAAGATCACGGTGCCGGTCACCAACGGAGGGAAGAAGCGGAGCAGCTTGGCGAACACCGGGGCCAGCAGCATCATGAACAGCCCCGAGGCGATCACCGAGCCGTAGATGGCGGTGACCCCGTACTGGCTGCCGATCGCGATCATCGGGGTGACGGCCGCGAACGTGCAGCCCTGCATCAGCGGCAGCCGCACCCCGAAGCGCCAGAACCCCAGCGACTGGATGAGGGTGGCGATGCCGGCGACGAAGAGGTCGGCGCTGATCAGGTACGGGAGATCGCTCGCGGCCAGCTTGCCGCTCTGCACCAGGGCGCCGCCGACGATCAACGGCACGGCCACCGCCCCGGCGTACATGGCGAGCACGTGCTGCAGACCGAGCGGGGCCAACCGGGCCAACGGGGGGACCTGGTCGACCGGGTGGGTGGACGCGGTCACGGATGCGCTCATGGATCCCCTTGCTGAGAGCTGGCTGATGCTTTCTCAGCGGGACGCTACGAGCGTCGCGTTTCGCACCGCCGCGCGGTGCGTTTCGGGTCGGTTACGAAGCCCGGTCAGATCAGATCGGGTTCCTCGTCCAACCAGGCCGAGATCATCCGTGAGGCGATGGAGCTCCCCCCCGGCAGACCGATCTCGCCGGCGGCCACGGCCGTCCGCACCTCGTCCCGCGACATCCAGGCGGCGTGCTCCAGCTCGTCGGCGTCGACGCAGATGGCCGTCGACGTGGCCCGGGCGAAGTAACCGACCATCAGCGAGCGCGGGAACGGCCAGGGCTGGCTGCCGAAGTAGCGGGTCTCCCCCACCGTGATGTCGGCCTCCTCACCGATCTCACGGTGGATCGTCTGCTCCAGCGACTCGCCGACCTCGACGAAACCGGCCAGCACCGACACCCGGTTGCCCCACGACGGCTGCCCGCCGAGCAGCAGCCGGTCCTCGGCGTCCAGCACGCCGACGATGACGGCCGGATCGGTCCGCGGGAAGTGGTCCTCGTCGCAGGCCTCGCAGTGCCGGACGTAGCCGCCGTTGATGACCACCGTCGGACCACCGCAGCGGGCGCAGAACTTCTCCGCCCGGTGCCAGTTGGTCACGGCGGCGGCGGTGGCGGCGATGTCACGCTCGTTGTCGCTCAGCTGGAAGGCGACCTCACGGAAGTCGTGCACCTCCCCCTCGGTCAGCGCCTCGACGGCGAAGATGGGCGTGCCGTTGAGCATCCCCAGCAGCCGGTGGCGCTGACTGTCGTACTCCACGAACGGCTTCGTCATCCGCAGCTTGCTGCCGCCCACGTTGGTGGTGAAGCGGGACTTGTCGTCCAGCTTCAACAGCTTCGCGTCGTCAGCTCGCCACAGGTTCGACACCCAGTCCGCCGAGCGGCGGTGGGAGTCGACCCGGTCGAGGTCGCTGGCCATGGCCCAGTTGAGCACCCACCCACCCTAGACCAGACCGGCGGCGGTCTCGTCCGGCTCGGACCCGGCGATGAGCGCGGCGATGGCGGCCCGGCCGGGCAGTCGCTCGGGCCGGACCACGGTGTCGGTGGCCACCAGGTAGAACACGGCGTCCACCCGCTCGGGCGGGATCCCGTGCACTTCCGCCCAGGCCAACCGGTAGACGGCCAGCTGCAGCGGATCGGTCGTCTCGGCCCGTCCGGTCTTCCAGTCCACCACCTGGAAGTCGTACGCTCCGGGGTCCGCGCCGGTCCCACCCGCCCTGGCACGCAGGTCGTAGACGGCGTCGATCCGGCCCCGGACCAGGGTCCCTTCGACCAGCAGCGTGAACGGCGCCTCCACCGCGTACGGGACCCGGCCGCCGTACGTGCCGGCCAGGAAGGTGGTGCACAGCTCGCGCAGACCCGCCTCGTCGGTGGTCTCGGGGTCGGCCCGGTCGGGCAGGTCGTCGGGGTCGAGCAGCTGCTGCTGCCCGAGCTGACCGGTCTGCAGGGCCGGTCCGAAGTAGCGCTCCACCCACTGGTGGAACCGGGTGCCGAAGCGGGCCGCCCGCGAAGGCGGTCGCGGCATAGGGCGGGCGAGCTCGGCCGCCAGGCCCTGCGGGTCCCGCTGCAGCCGGAGCAGCGACGTCGCCGACAGGGCGTCCGGCAAGGTGACGGCCGTGCGCTCGGCCCGGGCGGCGGCGAGCTCGGCCAGCAGCCGCTCCAGGTCGGCGTCCCAGCGCGCGGTCGTCTCCAGCCCGTCCAGCAGCAGCTCGGTGCCCGGTCCGGACGCGAGTTCGTAGCTGCCCTCCTCGACCCGCCGCCGACGGGCGGTCTCCACTGCGGTGGCTGCCTCGCTCCGGTGCCGCCACGCCTCGGGGTCGTACGGCGCGGGCCACGGCACCGGCGCGCTGGCGGTGACCAGGGGGTTGCTGGCCTCGGGCGGGGGCGCCTCGGCCCGCACCTCGCCCTGCCGCGCGGCCTCGGCCAGGATCGCCTCCAGGTAGGTGGACCGGATCCGGGGCCGGACCTGGTCGACCCGCCAGGTGTGACCGGTGCCGATCAGCAGCCGGCGGGCCCGGGTGGCCGCCACGTACGCCAGCCGGTCCTCCGCGCGCAGCTGCTGGTCCTTGAGCGCCTCCTGGGACGCCTGCACCGCCGCGTTGCTGGTGTCCCCCAGCTGCGGGATGGAGTCGGCGTCCCCGCGCAGGTCCGCGGGCAGCACGCCCGGGTTGGTCAGCCAGTTGTCGGTGACCCGGTCGCTGGGGAAGACGCCCTTCATCAGGGCGGGCAGGAAGACGACTTCCCACTCCAGCCCCTTCGCCTTGTGCACGGTCAGCAGCTTCACCGCCTCCCGGTCCGACGGCACCGCCTGCTCCAGACCGGAACCGGTCTCCAGCTCGGCCTGCAGGTAGGCCAGCAGCCCGGCCAGCGAGGCGTCACCGTCCACGTCCACGTAGCCGGCCACCGCGTCGAAGAACGCGCCCAGCTGGTCGCGGCGGTTGGTCCGGTCGAGCTCCGGGGTGGCCATCAGCTCGACCTCCAGCCCGAGCGCGGTCACCACCCGCCGGCACAGATCGAGCACCGGCTCGCCGGCGTGGCGACGCAGCGCCTCCAGCTCGCCGGCCAGCTGGGCGAAGCGCTCCCGCGCGGCCGGGGAGTAGGCGAGCTCACCGGGGCTCTCGACCGCGTCGAGCAGACTGACCATCTCCGTCGGGTCGACGTCGGCGACGGCTCCCTCCAGATCACGGAGCACGTCGTCGGGGTCGACCGCGGCGGCCGACCGACCGTCGACCTGGGCCAGCTCGCGGGCCCGCCGACCGAGCAGCGCCAGGTCCCGGGCCCCGATCCGCCACCGCGGGCCGGTCAGCAGCCGGACCAGGTCGGGATTGGCGGTGACGTCCTCCAGCACCCGCAGGGTGGCGGTCACGTCCATCACCTCGGGCAGGGACAGCAGCCCGCCGAGTCCGACGATCTCCACCGGCACGTCGCGGGCGGTGAGCTCGGCGTACAGCGGACCGATGTCGGCGTTGCGCCGGGTGAGCACGGCGATGTCCGCCCAGTGCGGGGCGCTGCCGTCGGTCCGGGCGGCCACCACCTGGTCGCCGATCCAGCGCACCTCCTCGGGCCAGCTGGGGAAGGTCGCGGCCCGCACGGTGCCGGGCGGGGTCTCGACCGGGGCGACCAGGAACCCCATCCCCGCGGGCGCCCCGGGTCCGGCGACCACC
>JBMDXL010000155.1:0-2153 GCA_048594465.1 Microlunatus sp.
ACGACGACCTCGACGACGCCTACCTGGGGCCCTCGATGGTCCCGGCCGGGATGGTGTCGATCGGAGACCTGCTGAACCTCGACAACACCCACGGCTGGGTGACCATCACCGACCTCTCCCGTGACAGCACCACCGCCGGGCACGGCGAGGTCCAGCTCGAATGGCGTGACGACGACGGCACGGTCGGTGCCCTCGTCCTGGGTCGTGGAGAGCTCCTCGAGATCCGACGACCCAAAGGCTGATGACCCGGGGAACACGATCGACTGGCAGAACGGGTCCAGGGCCGACTGCTTGACCCTGGACCCTCGAGCCGCCGATGCTCCGAACCCCTGCCCGTGAACTCTTCCTACCCCACTAGCGTCATGGCCACACCGCACCTAGAACCCCGGGCCGTCGGGGCACACGCCGCCGTCGCCGCGGTGCGTCGCCGATGGCGTGACGATGCTCCAGTGGCCGCAGAGCGGCGGGCGCGCCGCCCGTCCCCTGCAGGTGTCCGCGATGTCACCATCACTGCGTGATCTCGTCCGGTGCGTCCGTCGCTCTTGCTGCGTTCTGCGGACTCGTCACCGCCTCGATCTGGCTGACCGGGCTGCCCCGGGTTCCAGAACCTGCCGACGGTGACGACAGCTCCGAGGTGAAGATTCCCTATGCCGCTCTCGCTCATCCCCGAGCGGCTGCCCTGGTGGCCGCGTTCTCCGCAGCCGCCTCCTGGATCGCGGCCACCCATGTGCCGCTGGCGGCGCTGCCGCCGTGGCTGGTTCTGTCCACCCTCGGTGTCGCCCTGGCCGCGGTCGACGGGTTCACGACCTGGATCCCGGCCCGCCCGACCCGGTGGACGTGGCTGGTGATGGTCGCGGCCGCCGCAAGCTGCCTGCTGGGCGGGGCGGATTGGACAGATCTGCTCCGTATGGTGGCCGGCGCCGTGGTGGCCGGCCTGCTGTATCTGGTGCTGTGGGCGGTGACCCGGGGCGGGTTCGGCTTCGGCGACGTCCGGTTCGTCCCGCTGGTCGCCGCCCCGGCGGCCGCGGTCAGCGTCGATCTCCTGCTGGCCGCTCTACTCCTCGGCACCTCGCTGGCGCTCGTGCACGGCCTGTGGCGGCACGTCATGCACCGGCCGGGGTGGCAGCCGTGGGCGCCGACCCTCACCCTCGGCACGTTCATCGCCGCGGCCGCCATGGCCTGACCAGACAGCTTCCCCCCGCGGAGACCGCAGAAGTTTTCGTTCTGTCCAACCTCACATCGGGTGGCGTTTCGGGCCTTCAGTAGTGAAGGAGGTCCACCACCCATGGTTTGTCGACAGAATGCGGCCAGCTCGGTGGCGATTGCGTTGGCCCGGTCGGGCAGCTGGCTCGACGATGCCCAGGTCCAGTCGATCGTGCACCGGCTCCGCCACGAGTTCAGCTCCAGCCAGCCACCGGAGGGCTGGAACCGCGACGTCTCCCTGCACCGGGAGCTGGACCGGGCCCAGCACGCCATCACCACCAACCCCAACTTCCGGCCCCAGCGCCGGGCCGGTCTCCAGGCCCGCCTGGACAGGGCCCGGACCGTCAACGACGGCCTGGCCGACGACACGCTCTGGGCGCTGCAGCGGCTCCCGGACGGGGTCGCGGCCGCGCAGGCCGCCCTGGACGCCCGTCTCGGTGAGATCGCCGGCCAGCAGGGCATGAGCCGACGCGAGGCCCGTGCCGCGTTCCACGCGCTGCGGGAGCAGGCACCGGGCGGGCGGCAACGCCGCGCCAACGCGGAGGAGCTGCGGGACCTCGGCGCGATCCCCGGCGATGCGGCCACCCGTCACGCCCTGCACGCGCTGAGGACTCGGGAGCCGGTGCTGCCGCCGGTCCGACTGGTGCAGCAGTGGATCCCGGTCCACCACCCCGGCGACAGTGCTGACAGGGCCAACGGCACCGACGGTGACACCGGCGCGAACAGGGTCACCCATCTCGGCACCTCAACCCTGTCGGACCGGGTCGAGGTCCGTCGCCGTGACGGCAGCACCGCCGCCTACCGGGTGCCACGCGCCGACATCGACGACCTGGTCGCGATGACCCACCGGGGGCCGCTCACCGACGAGGCCGTCTCGTGGACAGAACGCCGCGGGACCCGGATCCCTCGAGCTGAGCAGACCGCGTACGCCGTCCGCTGCGACGACTGCG
>JBMDXL010000156.1:0-8216 GCA_048594465.1 Microlunatus sp.
GAGATGTTCCTGGTGCTGCGGGACCCGTTCTCGCTGATCTTCTCGCTGGTCCAGCCGCTGGTCTTCCTGGGCCTGTTCGGACCGCTGCTGGGTGGCTCGATCGACCCGGCGGCGCTCGGCGGACAGTCCCCGCTGCAGTGGTTCCTGCCCGGGGTGATCGTGATGATCTGCCTGTTCGGCACGGGGGCGGCCGGCTCCAACCTGCTGTTCGAGATCTCGCTGGGCTCGTACGAGCGGGTGCTGGCCAGCCCGCTGCGCCGGTCGGCCATCCTGATCGGCCGGGCACTGAACGAGCTCGCCCCGCTCGTGGTCCAGGCCGCGCTGATCGTGGTCGTCTCGATCCCGTTCGGTTTCGTCCTGCACCCGCTGCACGTGCTGGCCGGGCTGCTGCTGCTCGGGGTGTTCGGGGTCGGCATGGGTGCGTTCTCGTACGCGCTGGCCATCGCCGCCCGGAAACGGGAGTGGATGTTCTGGGCCGTCCAGCAGTCGCTGCTGTTCCCGCTGCTGATCCTGTCCGGGATGATGCTGCCGCTGGAGAACGGACCCCGCTGGATGCAGGTGCTCGGTGCCTTCAACCCGCTCACCTACATCGTGAACGCGGAGCGGGCGCTGTTCTCCGGCACCTTCGCCGACCCGGCCATCGGGTGGGCGGTGCTGGCCGCCGTGCTGACCTGCGCCGCCGGGCTGTGGGTAGGCGTCAGGCAGGTGCACCGCAGCACGAGCTGATCCCGCTCCTCGTCGGCTGGGCGCGGGGGTTCGGGTCCACCTGCGGGGCGTCGCGGGCCAGCCCATAATGGGGCATGCCCGAGATGCCCGAGGTGGAGTCGTTGCGGGTCTTCCTCACCGACAAGCTGGTCGGCCGGACGATCACCCGGCTCGATGTGGTGGCCTTCAGCGCCCACAAGACCTACGACCCGCCGCCCACCGCGCTCTACGGCCTGGAGGTCGACGGCGTCGCCCGGCACGGGAAGTTCCTGGACGTCTCCGCCCAGGGGGTGCACCTGGTCTTCCACCTCGCCCGGGCCGGTTGGTTGCGCTGGAAGGAGAGCCAGCCCACCGCGCCTCCCAAGGCGGGACGCAACCCGCTGGCCGTCCGGCTGCACCTCGACGACGGTTCCGGCTTCGACCTGACCGAGGCGGGCACCCAGCGCAAGCTCGCCGTCTACGTGGTCGCCGACCCGGCTCAGATCCCGCACGTGGCCACCCTGGGCCCCGACCCGCTGGCCGACGACTTCGACCGCGACGCCCTGGCCGCCCTGCTGCAGCGGGCGGGTCGCTCCCAGCTCAAGGGCGTCCTCAAGGACCAGCGGGTCATCGCCGGCATCGGCAACGCGTACTCCGACGAGATCCTGCACGTCGCCCGGATGAGCCCGTTCAAGCCGGCCAGCTCGCTGTCCGACGACGAGCTGACCACGCTCTACGACGCCATCCGCACCGAGCTGACCGGCGCCATCCAGCGGGCCGAGGGCCTGGCGGCCAAGGACCTGAAGAGCGAGAAGAAGTCGGGCATGCGGGTGCACGGCCGCAAGGGCGAGGCGTGTCCGGTGTGCGGGGACACCATCGCCGAGGTCTCCATCGCCGACTCGTCCCTGCAGTACTGCCCGACCTGCCAGACCGGCGGCAAGAAGCTGGCCGACCGGCGGATGTCCCGGCTGCTGAAGTAGCCGGACCGGCTCTGCTCTCGTCACTCGCCCACTCCCGCCGCGCTGAGGAATCGATCGTCCCTGGTCGCTCGCGACGAGAAGCGTGTCGCTCCCTCCTCGGTCGAGACCGATTCGGCGCTTCGTTCGCCGTCGCTCGCGACGGGACGCCGGCCCCGCACTAACCTCGTGGGCATGGTCGACCCGATTCCCACCATCACCGCCGACGACGTCTACCAGCGCCGCTCCGACGGCTGGATGCTGCTCGACGTCCGGACCGACGAGGAGTGGGCCCAGGGCCGGATCGACGGCTCCGTCCACATCCCGATGGACCAGGTCGTCGCCCGGCTGGACGAGATCTCCGAGCAGGTCGTCTGCATCTGCGCGGTCGGCGGCCGCTCCGAGCGGGTGACGCAGTACCTCCGCCAGCAGGGCCTCGACGCCGTCAACCTGGTCGGTGGCGTGCACGGCTGGGCCGCCGCGGGCAAGCCGGTCGTCGCCTGACCCCGCGTCAAACTCTCCCCGATCGGGCCGGAAAGGCCGCGACACGCCGGGCGTGCGTCCGATCGGGGCCACTTTGACGCGGCGCCGCCGGTGACGGGCGTCGGGACTGCGGCGTCGGCGCGGGGCCGGGCGCGCTAGGTTGGCCCCTACGACACACATCGGGAGCTCACACCACGTGGTGGGCTGAGAGGGCGGAGTGTCGGTCCTTCGGGATCGCGGGTCCGCCGACCGACCGAACCTGACCGGGTAATGCCGGCGTAGGGAGGGTTTTCGCTGATGACCACGTCCACCTCCGCACCGACCACCGTCGAGGGTTCCCCGGGCTCCGGCCGTCGACCCGAGGCACCGATCGTCCTCACCACCGAACCACCGCGTCCGCTGCGGTTCGGTGACCAGTTCGCCATGTGGGCCAACCTGGGGATCAGCCTGTTCGGCCCGCTGACCGGGGCCCTGATCGCCGCCACCACCGGGTCGGTGTGGCTGGCTATCGGCGCCATCGTCGTCGGCTGCACCCTGGGTGCGGCCCTGCTCGGCACCTCGGCCCTCTTCGGCGCCACCACCGGCGCCCCGGCCATGGTCTCCCTGCGGGGGCTGCTCGGTCGGCGCGGCTCGATCGCGCCGACGGTGCTCAACATCGGCCAGAACGTCGGCTGGGCGACGATGGAGATCATCGTCATCGCGACCGCGGCGTCCGCGATCCTGGGCGATCAGTGGCGCTGGCCGTTCGTCCTGCTGGCCGGCGCGGTGGCCACCCTGATGGCGGTGAAACCGCTCGGCAGCGTCCGGCTGCTGCGCAAGGTGATGGTCTGGCTGGTGCTGCTCGCCTCGGTGGTGCTGTTCGTCCAGGTGCTGTCCCAGCCGCGCCAGGCCATCCCGCAGGACGCCGTCCTCGGCTTCTGGCCGGCGGTCGACCTGGCCGTGGCCGGCGTCGTCTCCTTCGCCCCGCTGGCCGCCGACTACAGCCGCCACAGCCAGACCCGCAAGGCCGCCTTCTGGGGCTCCTCGCTGGGCTACGGGGTGGCCGCCATCGCCTACTACACCCTCGGGGTGCTGGCCGTGGCCCACCTCGGCGCGACCGACGTGATCGCCGCCCTGGTCGCGCTGCCGGCCGGCGCGATCGCGCTGGGCATCCTGCTCACCGACGAGGTGGACGAGGCGTTCGCCAACGTCTACTCGACCACCATGTCGGTGCAGAACATCGCGCCGAACCTGGACCGGCGGATCGTGGCCGTGGTGATCGGCGTGATCGCCACGCTGCTGGCCGGCTTCCTGGACTTCGGTCAGTACCAGGCGTTCCTGTTCCTGATCGGCTCGGTGTTCGTGCCCCTGTTCGCCGTGGCCGCGGCCGACTTCCTGCTGGTCAGCGGGCAGCGCTGGGACGTCAGCCCGGCCGCCCGGCTGCGCTGGGCGCCGGTGGTGGCCTGGGCCGGGGGGTTCGTCGCCTACCAGCTGGTCTACCCCGGGACGGTGCCGCTCTGGTCCGACCTCTGGTACGCCGTCGACGCCGCCCTCGGCTTCACCCCGCCCACCTGGCTCGGCTCGTCGGTGGCGGCCATCGCCGTGGCCGGCGTGCTGATGGTCGTGCTGGGCCGGTTGTCGCGCCGCCGTACGCCGGCCGCCTGAGCCGTTCGGTCCCGTACGGCAGGCTGGGACCGTGACGACGACCGGGCCGAGCCGCCGGACCGCCGAGGTGCTCGTGCTGGGTCTGGGACCCTCCGGGCGGGCGCTGCTGTCCCGCCTGGCCGCCCGGGGCGTCGATGTCGTGGGGATCGACCCGGCCCCGGAGCGACCGTGGACGGCCACCTACGCCCTCTGGTCGTACGAGGTGCCCGCCTGGCTGCCGACCGCGGTGGTGGCCGGCACCGACACCGTCCGCGCCTTCGCCCGCACCGAGCACACGCTCGCGGACCCGTACGTGGTGCTGGACCCGGCCCGGTTGCACGCCGCCCTGACGGTCGCCGAGGACCGGGTGATGGACGGTCGGGTGGCCGATGCGGACGCGCACACCGTCCGGCTGGCCGACGGTCGGGAGCTGGTCGCCGAGGTGGTGGTCGACGCCCGGGGCAGCCGGGTGACCCCGGCCAAGGCGCAGCAGACTGCCGTCGGGGTGGTGCTGCCCCGCGACCGTACGGGGGACGTCGTCGGCTCCTGGTTCATGGACTGGCGACCCGACAACGGCGCGCCGGCCGGGGCCATGCCGTCGTTCCTCTACGTGGTCCCGGTCGGGCCGGACCGGGTGCTGCTGGAGGAGACCTGCCTGGTCGGCCGACCGCCGCTGGGCTACGGCGAGCTCCGAGCGCGACTGCAGACCCGGCTGGGACGCCGCGGGATCCGGCTGGGCGGCAGCGAGCCCGAGGAGCACGTCCGGTTCGCGGTCGAGCCCGAACCCGCGACGAGGAGCAGGGGCGCCGGCCCACTGCGGATCGGGGCCCGGGGCGGGATCATGCACCCGGCCACCGGCTACAGCGTCGCCCCGTCGCTCCGGCTGGCCGACGACCTGGCCATCCTGCTCGCCGCGGGGGTGCCGGGCGACGCGGCCGACCTGCTCCGCAACCGCCGCCGCCGGCTGGTCCGGCTGCTCCGCGGCGCCGGGCTGACCACGCTGCTGCGGCTGCCGCCCGACGGCGTACCGGCCTTCTTCGAGGCGTTCTTCCGGCTGCCGTCGGCGCAGCAGCGGGCCTATCTGACCGGGCACGAGGAGCCCGCCGCGGTGGCCGGAGCGATGGCCCGGATGGCCCGCACCCTCGATCCCCGGCTGACCGCGCTGGCCGTCGCCTCCACCGCGGCGTCCCTGGTCCCGGCGGTCGGTGCGCGCGCCCGGGGCGATCGGCCCGGGTCCCGGCCGTAGGGCAGGCTGGTCGGTGTGGTGATGATCTACGCCCACCGCGGCTACTCGGCCAGGCAACCGGAGATGACCCGGGCGGCCTACCTGGCCGCGATCGCCTGGGCGGAGCAGACCGGGTCGCCGCTCGGGCTGGAGTGCGACGTCCACTTCAGCGCTGACGGCCAGCTGATCTGCCTGCACGATCTGCGGGTGGACCGCACCTCGACCGGGGTCGGTCCCGCGTACGAGCGGACGGTCGCCGAGCTGCAGTGCCTGGACTTCGGCTCCTGGAAGCGCCGTCGCCCCAGCGCCGACCAACGCACGCTGATCACCCTGGCTGAGCTGATCGGTCTCACCGCCGACGCCCGCGCGCGGGGTGTGGACGTCAGCCTGGCCATCGAGACCAAGCACCCGAACCCGAGGACCACCGAGGTGGAGGACGGGGTCGCCGCCCTGCTCGCACCGTACGGCTGGACCGCCCCCGGGTCCCCGGTCCGGATCATCTCCTTCTTCCTGCCCGGTCTGCAGCGGGCCGCCGAGGTGCTGCCCGACCTGCCCCGGACGCTGCTGATCGAGCGCGACCTGGGGGAGTGGCGCGACGGGCACCTGCCCGACGGCGTCGGCACGGTCAGCCCGGACTACCTGCTGCTGCGCCAGGACCCGGCGTACGTGGACCGGGTGCTGGCCCGCGGTCACCAGGTGCACGTGTGGACGGTGAACCGGGCCCGGGACATCACCTGGTGCCTGAACCGCGGGGTCACCGGGCTGACCACCGACGACCCGGCGGTGGCGGCGGCCGCGGTGGACCGGTGGCGACGGCGGCGGACCGGGGCCGGGGAGCGCTGAGCCACGGCGGGGGAGTCGTTCCCCGGTGATCGCCTAAGGTTTTCCCGTGAGTCTCGCCCGCGTCGCCTGCATCATCCCGGCCAGGGACGTGGCGGACCGGATCCAGGCCACCGTCACGGCCGCCCGCGCCGTCGCCGGGGTGGACGTGGTGGTCGTGGTGGACGACGGCAGCAGCGACCCGACCGGTGACTACGCGGCCGCGTCCGGGGCGATCGTGGTCACCCACCAGCGCGGTCGCGGTCGGGCCGCCGCTGTCGAGTCCGGGGTGAACGCCCTCGGCGTCCTCGAGCAGCGCGACCGCCGCCCCGAGTGCGGCACCGTGCTGCTGCTGGACGCCGATCTCGGGGCCGCCGTGTCCCGGGCGCCCGCCCTGGTCGGTCCGGTGGTCACCGGCGGGGCGGACCTGACCATCGCGGTCCCGCCGCGCGCCGCCGACGACGGCGAAGCGGACCTCGATCTGGTGGACGCCAGCGCCGCGCGCGGTCTGCGCGAGCTGGTCGACTTCACCTCCCGGGCCCCGCTGGCCACCAACCGCTGCCTGACCCGCCGGGCGTACGAGCTGGCCAGTCCGCTGGCCGCCGGCGACGGTGCCGACCTGGGCATGACCATCGACCTGCTGCGCGCGGGTCTGCGGGTGCGGGAGATCGAGATCGATCTGGCCGGACCGGACGCGGAGACCGGTCTGGCCGCGCAGCTGGACCGGGCCCTGGTCCTCAAGGACGTGACCCGGGCGCTCACCGCCCGCGGGCTGGTCCGGCACGGTCTGGACGGTCTCAAGGAGTCCGGCGGCGTCCGCGGTCTGATCGACAAGCTCCGCGGATGAGCCGCGCGCCTGTTCCCGAGCCCACCCAGGAACCCGCCCCGGAGCCCGCCGGCGGCCGTGGTCGCTCCGGCCGCGCGCGGGGCGGCGACGCCCCCCGGCCGCACCACCACGTCCCCGGCCGGAACCCGGCCCACCCGCCGATCCAGCGGTACGCGCCGAGCGTGTGGCACCGCGACCACCGCTACGGCATCGGTCTGATCGTCGCGGCCACCGTGGTCACCTTGATCACCGGCTTCCTCGGACCGTCGGTGGTCACCCTGAAGCTGGGTCCGCGGGACAGTCTGCTGCCGCCCTGGTACCTGCCGGGCGGCGTGGTGGAGCCCAACGAGTGGCTGGTCACCGCGCTGGTCTGGATCGTCATCGTGGCCGGCGCGCTCGGGCTCTGGATCGGGATGCGGGCGCTGGCCGGCGGCTGGCTGCCCAATCCTCGCAAGATCTTCGGGCTCGGCACCGGTCTGAGTCTGGTGACGATCCTGGTCCCGCCACTGACCAGCGCGGACATCCTCATGTACGCCGGCTACGGCCGGCTGCAGATGATCGGCCGCAGCCCGTACGAGATCACCCCGGCCGAGGTGTTCCGCGGCCAGTTCGACCCGGTGCTGCGCTGGACCGAGCAGCCCTGGCAGGACACCCCGAGCGTCTACGGGCCGATCACCTCGTGGCTGCAGTGGTTCGCCAACTACCTCGGCGGCGAGAACATGCACGACATCGTGTTCTGGCTCCAGGTGATCACGGTGGTGCCCTTCATCATCGCCTGCGCCGGCATCGTCCAGCTGGCCCACGGCGACAAGCGCCGACAGGCCCGGGCCGCCCTGCTCACCGTCTGCAACCCGATGCTCATCTGGGCCGTGGTGGCCGCCGCGCACAACGAGGCGCTGTCGGTGATGTTCGCGGTGGCCGGGATCATGCTGATGCGCAAGAGCCCGTTCGGCGCCGGGCTGGGGATCGGGCTGGCCGGCTGCGCCAAGCTCAGCATCGGCATCTGGGGCCTGGCCATGCTGTGGGCGTACCGGCGGGAGCCCAAGAAGGCGGCCCTGCTCTGCCTGGGCACCGTGATCCCGATGGGCCTGGCCTACGTGGTCTGGCAGCCGACCGCCTTCTTCCAGGTGCTGCGCAACGGCTCGTACGTCTCGGTCGGGTCCTGGGCCAACCCCGTCTTCTTGTTCCTCGACCTGTTCCTGGCCGACTGGGTGGCCAAGATCATCGTCGGGGTGATCTCGTACGGCGGGCTGGTGGTGATCGCCTGGATGCTGTCGGCGGTGGTGCCGTGGACGGCGGCGCCGGGGCTGGCCCGGGGCACCGACCCGCGGCTGGATCCGCTGACCGTGGCCCTGCGCACTTCGCTGGTGCTCTCGGTGGCCTGGCTGGTCACCGCCATGTACACGCTGTCCTGGTACGACCTGATCGCCTGGCTGCCGCTGGCCGTGCTGGCCGCCAGCAAGCTGGACCGGATGATGCTGATGCGGATCACGCTGCTGTCGCTGTCGTACGTCCCCGGGCGGGCGGTGGAGATGAGCATGCCGCTGGACGTGGTCTCCGGCGTGTTCCGCTACGGCATCTCGCCGCTGGTCCAGGTGGC
>JBMDXL010000157.1:0-2584 GCA_048594465.1 Microlunatus sp.
GGAGCCACGAGCAGGACGTCGAGGTCGCCGACGGTGTCGTGTGTCACCCCGGCCAGGGTGGCGGTCACTGTGGTGACCGCGCCAGCCATACCGGACACGGTCAGGGTCGACGGGTACGGGCTCGCGGGCCCCCGGTCCCCCGTCGCCGGGACGGCGATCGACGCCGTGTTGCTGAACGACGTCGGGCCGTCCGCCGCCGCCCGCACCGGCAGCGCGAGCACGGCGGCCAGAGCCAGCAGCAGGCTGAGCAGCAGCGGCAACGCGGCGGATCGCGGGCGAGGACGCCCGTGGGACCGTCGGCTCATCGCTGCGTCCGCCCTTCGCTCGACAGGGCCGGGGCCGGGACTGGTGGACCGATACCTTCGAGCGGCACACTATTCCCGCCCCGGCCATTTGGCCAGGGTCCTCGACCTCAGTCTCAGGAGCGCCCCATGGCCGACCCGTACCTCGGTGAGATCCGCACCTTCGCCTTCGACTACGCCCCCCAGGGGTGGGCCCAGTGCCGCGGCCAGCTGGTGCCGATCGCGCAGAACAGCGCGCTCTTCTCGCTGCTCGGCACCCAGTACGGCGGGGACGGTCAGACCACCTTCGCGCTGCCCGATCTGCAGGGGCGCTCGGTGATGGGGGTCGGGCAGGGGCACGGTCTGTCTCCCCGGAGCCAGGGGGAGGTCGGCGGTGAGGAGCAGGTGACGCTGACCGCCCAGCAGGTGGCCCCGCACACCCACGGCGTGGCCGCGTCGTCGCAAGGGGGCAGCAAGAACCCGGCCGGTTCCCTGCCGGCCTACAACGCCGACGCCGCCCCGTACGGCACCAAGACGGATCTCACCATGAGCCCGTCGATGATCACGCCGAACGGCGGCGGCCAGCCGCACGACAACCTGCCGCCCTACCTGGTGCTCAACTACTGCATCGCCCTGCAGGGTGAGTACCCGTCACGCCCCTGACGACGGGGGGTCGAGGTTGCGGCGGACCCGGGTGATCAGGTCCGCCAGCACCTCGTTGAAGATCTCGTGGTGCTCGATGATGCCCATGTGGCCGCAGTCCGGCAGCCGGCGGACGTCGGCCCCGGGGAGCAGCTCGATGATCTTGTCGGTGTGCTTGATCGGGGTGATGGCGTCGTCCTCTCCCCCGATCACCGCCGTCTCCACGGTGGCCAGCACGTCGAACGCCTCGTACTCGTCCAGCTCGGCGAAGGCCGGATAGAAGTCGCTGATCACCGACATGGGGGTCTGGCCGAGCATCTGGTTCATGAACTCCACGTAGCTGGGCGGGACGTCGGAGCCGTACGAGCCCTTCTTGGTGAACACGAAGCTGAGGTCGGAGCCGGCCGTGCGACCCCGCTCGACGACCTCGGGGATCCGGTTCAGGGCGGCCATCGTCGGTTGGACGATCCGGCCGAAGGTGCGTCCCGGCAGACCCCGGATCGGGGAGTAGTCGGCCATCTCCCCGGCCGCGGTGGAGAACAGCGCCACGCCCTGGACCCGGGTGCCGAACAGCTCGGGGTGGGTGATCGCCAGGTGCATGATCGTCATGCCCCCCATCGAGTGACCGACCAGCACCACCGGGCCGTCTCCGACCACTTCCTCCAGCACCTGGAACAGGTCCTCGGCCAGCTGGGGGACGCGGCACAGCTCCCCGGCGGACCGGTCGGACCGGCCGTGCGAGCGCTGGTCGTACAGGACCATCCGGATCGCGTTCCGGAAGTGCTTCCGCTGGAAGTGCCAGCAGTCCAGGCTGAGGGCGTAACCGTGCACCAGCACCAGGGTGAGCGGGTCCTCGGCGCCGGCCGGCGAGTCGCCGCCGTCGGCCGGGAGCTCGTCGACCTCGGTGTGCAGGCGTACGCCGTCGGGAGTGACGACGTCCGGACCGCTGGACCGCAGCGAGAAGAACGGCTCGTCGTCCACCTCGTCCCGCTCCGCGTGCAGCCGCTTGGAGACGATCCGGCGCTCGAGCTCGAGACCGAGGGCGATGCCACCGCCGGCCAGGGCCAGCACGCTCGCGGCCAGCCCCAGGGCCCCGGCGCGCTTGCGCACCGGCGCGAGCGGGGCCGCCGGGAGCTTGGCGAGTGCCGCCGCGGTCACCGCCGCCATGGGCACCGCCGCCTTGGGCACCGCCGCCTTGGGCCCCGTTCCGCTCCTGGACCCCGTTCCGCTCCTGGGCACCGCACGACCGCTGGCTGCCCCGGTCTTCGCGGCGGTCGTCGTCGCGCCCGGCTTCGCCGTGGCCCGCGACCCGGACCTCCCGGTCGCGCTGCCGCCGGTGGCCGACGGTCGGGCCTCACCCATGCTCGTGTCCCTCTCCGCGGTGGTAGATGCGGGGCACCCGGCCGCCGATCCGGGTGACGATCTCGTAGCCGATGGTGCCGCACCAACCGGCCCAGTCGGCGGCCGTCGGCTCACCATGATCACCCGGCCCGAACAGCGTGATCTCCTCACCCACGGTGGCCCGGGTGTCGGCGTGGCCGAGCTCGACCACGAACTGGTCCATGCAGATCCGACCGCGGATCCGCGCCCGCTCCCCGCGCCACCCGACCTCGCCGGTGTTGCCCGCGTGCCGGGGGATCCCGTCCGCGTACCCGAGCGGC
>JBMDXL010000158.1:0-1708 GCA_048594465.1 Microlunatus sp.
GTCCGAGACCCAGCTGTGCGCTCACGCCCGCCATCCTGCCCGGCGGCACGGCCAGGTCTCGATCCGGTGACGATCGCCACCCCGCAGCACAGCGAGCGCCTCGGCACGACCTAGGGTTCGTCCAGCCGCCGGCGGGTGTTCATCCCGCCGCCGAGGCCTCCCTCGCACAGTCCGTCCGGCTCGCCCGAGCCGAGGAAGCAGGTCCTCCAGCATGCAGCGCCGAACCACCCGGGTGCTCGCGGCCTCCGCCGCCACCCTGACCGCCCTGTCCGTGGCCGCCTGCGGTGGCGGTGACTCCGGCGGGGGCGGCAGCAGCTCCGGCGGCGACGGCGACTCGCTGCTCATCGGCACCAGCGACAAGATCACGACGATCGACCCGGCCGGCTCGTACGACAACGGCTCGTTCGCGGTGATGAACCAGGTCTACCCGTTCCTGATGAACACCCCGCTGGGCAGCCCCGACGTCGAGCCCGACATCGCCGAGTCCGCCGAGTTCACCTCGCCGACCGAGTACACCGTCACCCTCAAGCCGGGTCTGACCTTCGCGAACGGCAACGAGCTCACCAGCTCCGACGTCGTCTTCACCTTCGAGCGCATGGTGGCCATCAACGACCCCAACGGGCCGGCCTCGCTGCTCTACAACCTGGACTCGGTCGAGGCCACCGACGACACCACCGTCGTGTTCACCCTCAAGACCGCCGACGACCAGATCTTCCCGCAGATCCTGTCGAGCCCCGCGGGCCCGATCGTGGACGAGGACGTCTTCTCCGCCGACTCGCTGACCAGCGACGACGACATCGTCTCGGGCAACGCCTTCGCCGGGCCGTACGTCATCACCGACTACGAGATCAACAGCCTGGTCTCCTACCAGGCCAACCCGGACTACCAGGGTCTGCTCGGCGCGCCGAAGACCGCGACCGTCGACGGCACCTACTACGCCGACGCCTCGAACCTGAAGCTGGACATCGAGCAGGGCAACATCGACGTGGCCTTCCGCAGCCTGTCGGCCACCGACATCGACGACCTGCGCGGCAACGACGACGTCGAGGTCGTGGACGGCCCCGGCGGCGAGATCCGCTACATCGTCTTCAACTTCGACACCCAGCCCTACGGCGCGACGACGTCCGAGGCCGACCCGGCCAAGGCCCTCGCCGTCCGGCAGGCCGTCGCGGACCTGATCGACCGCGAGGAGATCGCCGACCAGGTCTACCGCGGCACCTACACCCCGCTGTACTCCTACGTGCCCGACGGCCTGACCGGTGCGGCCACCCCGCTGGAGAGCCTGTACGGCGACGGCCAGGGCGGGCCGGACGCGGACAAGGCCGCGCAGACCCTCGAGGCCGCCGGCGTGCAGACCCCGGTCCAGCTGTCCCTGCAGTACTCCAACGACCACTACGGGCCCAGCTCGGGTGACGAGTACGCGCTGATCAAGGACCAGCTGGAGGCCACCGGCCTGTTCCAGGTCGACCTGCAGACCACGGAGTGGACGCAGTACTCCGAGGACCGCACCGCCGACGTCTACCCGGCCTACCAGCTCGGCTGGTTCCCGGACTACTCCGACGCCGACAACTACCTGACGCCGTTCTTCCTCACCGAGAACTTCCTCGGGAACCACTACGACGACCAGCAGGTCAACGACCTGATCCTGCAGCAGGCGGCGACACCGGACGCCACCGAGCGCACCGCGCTGATCGAGCAGATCCAGGGC
>JBMDXL010000159.1:0-2639 GCA_048594465.1 Microlunatus sp.
AAGGAGCTGCGCCAGATGGTGGAGGCGAGAAGGTAGTCGGGGTGGGGGCGGTGTCGCCGTCGCGGGGTGAGTTCCGCCCACCTCGCTCCGCGGGCTCCGCTCGGAACGCCCGCCACACCCTGACTCAGGTCGCGGCGCCGCCGCCTGCGCTGCTCAACGACGGGTCACGGACGGCTGGGTGGTGGTGACCGTGCATCGGACGTGTGCGGGTGATGGACCGGGCACTCCCACCGCTGGCGGGGTCGGTGTGGCGACCACTATGACCGCAAGGTTTCGCCAGGTGAGGATTGCCTGAGATACTCGGGGTCGGAGGGGAGTATTCCTCAACGCGTCGTGTCGTCACCACGGACACCCCCAGGCCCACGTCACCGCTGACCGAGCGGGTCGGTCAGGAGTGCGCCCGGTGCGACGGCTGGCCTCATCTTGGCTGGTGGAAGAGACCTCCAAGACCTTGTCGTTCTCGGATCGTCGTCTTGGAAAGGGCCCCCATCGCCCATGAACATCCATCTGTACACCTGGATCATCACCGTCGTGGTGATGGTCGCCGTGCTGGCGGTCGACCTGCTGATCATCGGTCGTCGCCCGCACGAGCCCTCGATGAAGGAAGCCGGCATCTTCGTCGGCATCTTCGTCGGACTGGCGATCCTGTTCGGACTGGGGGTCTGGGCGCTCTCGGGCCCGAAGTACGCGGGTGAGTTCTTCGCCGGCTGGTTGACCGAGTACAGCCTCTCGATCGACAACCTGTTCATCTTCATCATCATCATGGGCGCCATGAAGGTGCCCCGGCACCTGCAGCAGTTCGCCCTGATGGTCGGCATCATCCTGGCCCTGATCTTCCGGGGCATCTTCATCGCCCTCGGTGCGGCCGCGATCAACCGGTTCTCGTGGGTGTTCTTCCTGTTCGGCGCGTTCCTCATCTACACCGCCGTCAAGCTCGTCATCGACTACCGCAGTCATGACGACGAGGGCGACGAGATGCCCGACAACCCGCTGATGCGGCTGGTCAAGAAGCGCTTCAAGTCCGTCGACGAGTATCACGGCACGAAGCTGACGGTGAATCTGGACGGCGCTCGCTACATCACCCCGATGCTGTTCGTCATCGTGGCGCTCGGCTCCACCGACCTGCTGTTCGCGCTGGACTCGATCCCGGCCATCTACGGACTGACCCAGGAGCCGTACCTGGTGTTCACGGCCAACGTGTTCGCCCTGATGGGTCTGCGCCAGCTGTACTTCCTGATCGGTGGTCTGCTCAAGCGGCTGGTCTACCTGTCGCTCGGTCTGTCGGTCATCCTGGCCTTCATCGGCGTGAAGCTGGTGCTGCACGCGATGCACACCTACCACTGGGCCGACTGGGCTCCGTGGGGCGGCGAGATCCCGATCTGGGTGTCGCTGTCGGTCATCATCGTCACCCTCTTGGTCACCACCGTGGCCAGCCTGGTGAAGAGCAAGTACGACGACGACCGCCGCGATCCCAGCGAGCACCGGGCCACCGAGCGCATCTCCGACAACTGACGGCGCGACGCGACTGAGCAACGCGAAGGCCCCAGGGGACGGTGTCCCCGGGGGCCTTCGGTGTCCCGCCGTTCGGTCGACGGCGTCGATCAGGCGGCGTCGGCCGCCTGCGCCGGCACCGCGGCCGGGGCGAGGGCCAGCCGGACGATCTCGGCCACGTCGGTCATCGGCTTCACCTCGATCGCGGCCAGCACCTCCTCGGGCACCTCGTCCAGATCCGGCTCGTTGCGCTGCGGCACGAACACGGTGGTGAGGCCGGCCCGCTGGGCGGCGAGCAGCTTCTGCTTCACCCCGCCGATCGGCAGCACCCGACCGTTCAGCGTGACCTCACCGGTCATGCCGACGTCGGACCGCACCGGACGACCGGTGGCCATCGAGACCAGGGCCGTGACCATCGTGACGCCCGCCGAGGGTCCGTCCTTCGGCACCGCGCCGGCTGGCACGTGGACGTGGATGTCGCGGTCCAGCGCCGTACGGTCGGTGATGCCGAGCTCCTCGGCGTGTGCCCGGACGTAGCTCCAGGCGATCTGCGCCGACTCCTTCATCACGTCGCCCAGCTGACCGGTCAGGGTCAGGCTGCCGCGTCGCCGGTCGCCGGCCGCGGCGATGGTGGTCGACGCTCCCGCCAGCACCGGGGTGTCGGCCGCCGCCTCGATGAAGAGGACGTCGCCACCCAGTCCGGTCACCGCCAACCCGGTGGCCACGCCCGGCACCGACGTCCGCTCGTGGGCCTCCGGGGTGAAGCGGGGCCGCCCCAGGAACCGCTGCAGGTTGTCCCGCTCGACGACCACCCTGGTCGGGTTCTCGCCGGCCGCGACCAGCTCGGTCGCCGCCTTGCGCAGGGCCTTGGCCAGCAGCCGCTCCAGCTGCCGTACGCCGGGTTCGCGGGTGTAGTTCGCCGCGATCTCGCGCAGCGCGCCGTCGGTGATCTCCACCTCGTCGGCGGTCAGCGCGGCCAGCTCCTGCTGCCGGGGCAGCAGGTAGTCCCGGGCGATGGCGATCTTGTCGTCCTCGGTGTAGCCGTCGAGGCTGACCAGCTCCATCCGGTCCAGCAACGGCTGCGGGATCGACTCGAGCACGTTCGCCGTGGCCAGGAAGACCACGTCGGACAGGTCGAGGTCGACCTC
>JBMDXL010000016.1:0-4319 GCA_048594465.1 Microlunatus sp.
ACTCGCCGTCACGATGCCGAGCGAGGACGCCGACCTCGGCTGATCCGCTGCCGCCCTACAGGCACGCCCGGCCGCCTGCGGTGACCGACGACACAGAGGCCATGGTGTGCGGTGATATGGTTTCTTCACCACATCCCCCACGCCTCTCCACGATGCGCACTTGGGGGATTTTTCCTTTCCAGACGAGAGGACCTGCGATGCCTCGCTCGCCCCGGTCCCGTGGCGAGAAGACGTACGACAAACCGCCTCTGAGCCTCGACGATCTCGTCGGTCGTCTCGTTGACCGGGGCCTCTCCGTACCCGACGCTGGCCGCGCTCGCCGATACCTGCGACACATCGGGTACTACCGCTTGTCCCCGTACACGATCCCCTTTCAGCGCGGCGGCCCTGCCCACCTCATCCGCGAAGGGACGGGTTTCGACGATGTCCTGGATCTCTACGTCTTCGATCGGGCGCTTCGCCTCCTGGTGATCGACGCCTTGGAACGCGTCGAGGTCGCGGTCCGAGCGGCTCTGACCGACCACATGTCCACGACCTACGCAGATCCGCACTGGTACACCTCGGACGCGCACATCACGGACAGCCGAAGGCACACGGTGCTGACAGGAATGATCCTGCGCCTCTGCGACGAACGACTCCGCGGCGCCCCCGATGCCGGAGAGGACGCACTCGTCCATCGCTCGGCTCTGGAGCACTACCTCACGACCTACGGCTCACCCGACCTGCCGCCTTCGTGGCTGATGGTCGAGATGCTCACCATCGGTCAGCTGACGGGTCTGTACCGCAACTTGCGCCTGCGCGCCGACCGAACGGCAGTCGCCCGCAGTGTCGGGCTGAACGCTCCTCTGCTCGAGTCCTGGCTGCAGACGTACGTACGGGTCCGCAACATCTGTGCCCACCACGGGCGACTCTGGAACGTCGGACTCGGTGTCTACCCTGCGATTCCCACGTCCCGTGCGGTGCCGTGGCTGGAAGGGAGCCGTGCTCTGCCAGACCGGTCCCGAAAGCGCCTCTACCCCGTGCTGGTGTCGCTTCAGGCCGTGCTCGAGTCGATCTCTCCGCACAGCAGCTGGGCGACCCGCCTGCACGACCTGCTCAGTCGACGACCGCAGCTGCACCTCGATGGGATGGGCGTGCCAGGCGAGTGGTCCGACGATCCGTTCTGGATGAGACACCTGACGTAGACCGGCTACTTCACGATCCCGAGAGACCACTAACCTGCGCTGTCGCGCGGGACCGGGTCCCGGCCCGCGGGGAAGATCGAACGCGTCGGCCGGGCTCCGTACGCCGACGCGGCGCGCCGGCTCGACGGCGGCTCCGGGAGGTCGAGACTGGGCGACGTGCTGCATCTTCGTGTGCTCGTCCCCGGCGACCTGACCGGGGAGGTGGTGCAGACGCTGATGGACGACCCCGCCGTCAGCGGCCTGGTGGTCAACCGCGGAGCGGCGATCAAGCCGGCCGGCGACCTGGTGCTGGCCGACGTCGCGCGCGAGGCGACCAACGACGTCGTGGACCGGCTCCGTGGGCTCCAGGTGCACAAGGTCGGCAGCATCCATCTCGCCCCGGTGCCGACCTGGTTGTCGGAGGAGGCGTTCGTCAGCGAGCAGGAGGCGCCGGGAAGCGGGGCCGATGCGGTCATCTGGGCCGACGTCACCCAGCGGGCGTACGAGGACTCGGAGCTGAACTGGACCTACATCAGCTTCCTCGTGATGGCGACGCTGCTCGCCTCGATCGCCATCATCACCGACTCCCAGGTGCTGGTGATCGGCGCCATGGTGCTCGGCCCGGAGTTCGGCACGGTGGCCGCTCTGGGCGTGGCCCTGGTGCGCCGGCGGCCGCAGCTGCTGTGGTTCGCGGCGCGCACCCTGATCGTCGGCTTCGCCGTCGCGATCGCCCTGGTCACCCTGCTGGCCCTGGTCGGGGTGCAGGCCGGGCTGATCGACCCGGCGCAGGTCACCGGCGCCCGTCCGGGCACGGCGTTCATCTACCAACCGAACGTGTGGTCGTTCATCGTCGCGCTGATCGCCGCGGCCGCCGGGGTGCTGTCCCTGACGTCCTCCCGGGTCGGGGGCCTGTCGGGGGTGTTCATCTCGGTGACCACCGTCCCGGCGGCGGGCAACATCGCCCTCGGGATCGCCCTGGGGGACTGGTCGGAGGTGTCCGGCAGCGCCGTGCAGCTGCTGGTCAACCTGGCCGGCATGGCCCTGGCCGGGGCCCTCGTGCTGGCCCTGCAGCAGGCCGTGTGGTCGAAGGTGTCGGCCTACCGGGCCGGGTTGGTGTCCCGGCTCCGGGCCCGTCGGAGCGACGCGAGGTCCGCACGGCCCTGACCCCGCGCGGGCGGACCGGTCGCAGCGCGTCCTGATCCGTCAAGGTTTCGTCAGGGATCGTCCCGTTCGCTCGACCAGCAGGTGCACCCGGGGTTGCCTGGAGGCATGGATGAGGAACGTGGGTCCGTGCCGGCGACCGTACGCGTGGCCGTCGGCGCGCTGCTGCCGCTGACCGTGTGTCTGCTGCTGTCGGCCGTCCGGGAGACGATGGCCAACACCAACGCCGCCCTGGTGCTGGTCCTCGTGGTGGTGGCAGCCGCCTCGCTGGGCTCCCGGGTCACGGGCTGGGTCGCAGCCCTGGTCAGCGCCGCCGGTTTCGACGTGCTGCTCACCCAGCCGTACGGGACGCCGTCCATCCACAGCGCCGCCGACGTGCAGACCACCGTGCTGCTGCTGGTGATCGGCGTCGCGGTCACCGAGCTGGCCTCCTGGGGACGCCGCCAGCAGGCCCGCGCCGGGCAGCAGCGGGGTTATCTGGAGGGCGTCCTCGCGTCCACCGACGCCCTGGCCACCACGGGGTCGGCGGCCACGCTGATCGGCCAGGTGGAGAGCCAGCTGGTCGACCTGCTCGATCTGGACAGCGCCCAGTACGTCACGCGCCTGGCCGGCCCAGCGCCGGTGATCGGCCCCGACGGGACCGTACGCCGCCGTGATCAGACCCTGGAGGTGGACCGATCGGGTCTGCCCACCGACACCGAGGTGTGGTTGCCGGTCGGGTCGGGCGGCGCCGAGCTGGGCGCCTTCCGTCTGGTCGCCGCCACCCACGTGGCCCGGCCCGACCGGCAGCAGCGGCTGGTGGCCGCTCTGCTGGCCGAGCACGTGGCCAGCGCCCTGCGCCAGGAGGCCCACCGGTGAACCGGTCCCACCGCCGGCCCCGCGCCGTCGATCAGGCCGCCTGCTCCGTGGTGGTCGACGGGTCGCCGTCGGCGGCGGCGACCACCCGGGGCACGAAGGCCTCGAGCAGATAGGGCAACGACAGGGCGGTCAGGAAGGAGAACGGCAGGGTCGCGTCGTCGCCCGTCCGCAACCAGATCGTCCGACCCTCGCGGGAGACGGCCTGGCTCCGGAACAGGGTGGTCTCGATCTGCTTCTGCTCCTCACCCTCGTCGGCGAAGCAGACCAGGACCCCCACGTCGAGGATCTCCGCCTTCTCGGGACTGATGTTGCCGCCGAAGGTGTCGGTGTCCTTGGCGAACAGCTCGTCGAAGTCGGGCGGCGCGACGAGACCGAGCTCGTACATCAGACGGGTCCGCGGGTCCTGCGGCCCGTAGACGTACAGACCCTCGTACGGCGTCACCACCATCGTGGTCTGGCCGGCGAAGCCCGGGTTGGCGGCGGCCGCGTCGGCCACCGCCTTCTTGCTCGCCGCGATCCGCTCGGCCATCGCCGTCGGGCGGCCGACGGCGCGACCGACGATCTCGGCCTGGACGTCCCAGGGGATGCCGTAGTTGACGTACTCCTTGCCGAAGGTCACCGTCGGGGCGATGGCGGTGAGCTTGGTGTAGTCGGCTTCCGACGGACCGGCGTAGAGGGCCAGGATCAGATCGGGCTGCAGTGCTGCGACGGCCTCGAACGGGATGCCGTTGGTGTTGTCCAGCGTCTCCGGTACGGGAGCGGACCCGAGGGCGGCGTCGGTCCACGGACCGAGGATCTTGCTGCCGTCGGCGAACTCCAGCCACGGACTGGCACCCACAGGCACCACGCCGACCGCCAGCAGGTCGTCCTGCTCCTTGAGGCCCACGCAGACGACGCGCCGCGGTTCGCTGGCGATCGTGGTCTCGCCGAAGCGGTGGGTGATCGTGACCGGGAACGCCCCCTCCTCGGCTCCCCCGCCGGCGGCGCTGGGGGCGCCGGTGGCCGGCGCGCTCTCGGCCGAGGCGTTGCAGCCGCTCAGACCGGCCACGCCGGTGGCAGCGGCCGCGAGTCCTGCGACGGTGACGAGCAGACGGCGACGGGTGAGATCCATGGTTCCCCTGAGGACGTGGCGCGGAG